>NZ_JTKZ01000739.1:0-7079 GCF_000799035.1 Delftia sp. ZNC0008 | reverse complement strand
TGTGGGGCGGCCGTGCTGGGCGCCGTGGCCGGCTGGGCGCCTGCAGGCGCTGGCCCAGCAGTTGCAGCTGCAGCTGCAGCTGCCTGCCGAGGCTTGGTGCGCGCGGGCAGGTCCAGGTGTTCCAGCCGCTCGAAAAGCTCCTCCACGCTGGCCGCATCGGTCAAATCGATCTGCCGGTGCGCGCGGGTGGGCTGCTCGCCCTTGGCCAGCTTGTCCAGCACCACCACGCGCGTCATGACGCCGGCCGCCGCGCGGCTGAACGTGGACGCCGGCAGCAGCACGTCGGCCGCACGGTGCAGCTCGGGCTTTGTGTAAGGGCGCTCCCCGTCCTGGCCGGCCTTGTCCGCCCGCTCGTAGAGCCAGGCCTCCAGCTTCTTGTCGGCAGCAGGGCCCGCCGGAATGATGGCAACGACACGCCCTCCCTCGCGCAGATGGCTGTATGCCTTGGCCAGGTGGTCCACGGCCGTGCGGCCGGCGGTACCGAATGGCGGGTTCATGGCGATCACGTCGTACTTGTTGGCCGCTGCCAGGTCCTCGAAGCTGCCTGCCACGATGCGGTCGCTGTCGCGCACGTCGGCCAGGGCCAGGCGCGAGCGCAGCACGGGCGACGGCTCCACCATGGTGCGGCGCGAGTGCGTGGGCAGCCAGCGCGCGATGGCGCCATGGCCGGCCGAGGGCTCGGCCGTGTCCTCACCTTCACGCACGTCGCCCCATTCCACCATCTTGAGTCCCAGGGGCTCGGGCGTGGCGAAGTAGTCGGCCCCCTCGCGCGCCTTGGTCACGCTGGTCTTCTTCTGCTGCGAGAAATACAGGCTCCGCGCACGGTCCCATTCCGAGATCACGTTGTTGCGGGCGCGGTCCATGTCCTTGCCGCCCGTGCCCTCGCCCTCGTGGCCAGGCGCATAGGTGTCGGCCTCCTCGAAGGCCTGCACATAGGCGTCCTGCAGCGAGCGCGCCAGTTCGCCCAGGGCCAGGTTCTCGGCCGTGGCCGCACGCGTGGCGATGGTCGATGCGAAAGCCGTGCGCTCCCAGGACGTGCCCGTGTTCAAGTAGCGCATGATGGCGTTGCTGACCTGGCCTGTGCGGTAGACGCGGCCCTCCTGTTGGATCGACTTCGTGGGCGAGGTCGGCAGGCCCAGGTTGATGAGCACGCGCTGGTGCTTGCCGGTGGTGTCGTGGCCGCTCCAGCCCTTGTCTTTGGCCGACTGCACGAGCATGACGGTCGGCCCGCGCCCGTCGTCGTTGAAGGCCTCGTAGGCGGCCAGGTTGTCGCGGCGCTTCTCTCGGCCATTCACGACAAGCAGCTCAGGGAACTCCTGGCGGAACACCTGCAGGGGCGAGGGCAGCTTGTGCAGCTGCGCACGCTCCAGGTCGCCGAACTGGCCCTGAAACTCGGCCAGCGCGCTGGCCACGGCAGCACGGTCCCCTGCGTCCACCAGGCCCAGGTCGAGCGCAAACGGGTTGACGCCGCCGCCCTTGATGTAGTCATGGAACACGACCACCTTGCGGCCCAAGGCCATGTGGGCGCGCACGATGGGCACGGCCTCAGTGGCCTTGATGGCCTCCAGCAGGTAGCGCCGCGTCAGGTAGTCCACCTGCTTGTTCACCAGCTCTTCCAGCTTGGCGTGGCCAGTGCTGTCGCGCCGATGGTCTGCCAGCCAGGTGAAAGCCTCATCGATCCGGTTACCGATTGCGGAATCGAACAGAACGAACCGGCGGTCGTAGTCGGCCTTCACGTCCAGCAGGCGCGAGGACAGAACGCCGCGCCGCTTGAGCCATGTGTTGAACTGACGCTGCATCAGGCCCCGGTCCACGCCGACCTCGGGCTGCGTCAGCTTGTTGTAGCGCATCCGGTAGCCGAAGTGCTGCATGAAAAACTGCTCGCGGTTGCCGCCTTCGTTGTAGCCACGGAACTCCCGGGACTCGTCGCTACGCCCGTCGTCGTAGTCGAACAGGTAGCCGTTGGCCCAATCCACGTTCAGCTCGTAGGCGAAGGGCGTGGCCGACAGGGCCAGCAGCTTGGTGCGGCGGCCGTCACGGCGCGCGGCGGCCACGTCGTCGCGCACGGCCTGCAGATCCGCCTGCAGCTTCTCGAAGGCAGCCTTGGCCCGGGCCTCCAGCCGCTCGGCCTGGTCAGTCTTGCCGGCCTCCCGCGCGTCGTCGGCCTTCTGGCGCAGCTCTGCGGCGGCCTGCAGGTCGGCCGCATGCAGCATCTGGTAGCGTGCATGGGCGCCGTCCGGATGCATGGTGATCGCACGCAACCGTGCGAGCGCCGCCGTGGGCGTGGCATCCTGGGACGACATAAGCGTGTGCGCCTCGTCGGCCACCACCAGATCCCAGGCCCGGCTGGCCAGGGCGTCGTTCATGCCCAGATTGGCGTAGGTTGTCAGCGTCACGCCCTGCCCGGCCACTGTGGAGTCGGGCAGTTGGCGGATATTCAGGTCCAGGGCACGGCCCGAGCGCATCCAGTCTGAGCCGATCTTGTCGTCGGGCACGACCACCAGGATGTTCTTCTTGCCGGCGTCCACGAAGCGCCGCACGGCGCCCAGGCCTGAGAAGGTCTTACCGGTGCCTGTGCCATTGGTGAGCAGCATGCCAGGGCCGGCGGCAAAGGCGCGCTCCGTCTTCGCCACATCCTCCTGCTGCCCGGCCAGCAGCTGCGGCAGTGCCGCGCGTACGTTGGCCAGGTGCGCGGCCTCGCCCGCGCTGGGCGCTACCGCCGGATCTACTGAGCTTTCTGCGCTGCGTTCATCGCTGCTATCGCTTCGGTTTCGAGTCGCTGCGCGTGCTGTACGAGTGATCGCTGCAAGCTCGCCAGCTGAGACTGGTCGAGCAGGTACTCCATCGCTGCCAGCTCCAAGCACTCCCTGACTGTTGTCAGTTCCGGCAAGCTGCTGCGCAGCTGCGGCTGGTGCATCTCCTCGATGTACGCGCTGATCGCTTCGTTTTCCACGAACAGCGGCATCACCAGCCTGAACGCCAGAGTCGTCGGATCGTCCAGGCCCATCGCCTCGGCCGGTTTGTCCAGGTGCTTGTCGATCATCGCCGGCAGCGTCTCGGGGGTCGCCGCGAACAGCTCGCGCATCGGCGGAAACAGCGGCTGGCTCAGGGCGATGTCGTTCCAGATGGGCAGCGGGGTCTGATACATGGGAGGTGTCCTTTGCGTTGGGGGTATTGTCGGGTGCCCGCACCTGGCTGTCGCGCATGTCCTCGATGTAGCGCACCACGTAGGGCTTCATGTTGCTCGCCGCCTCGGTGCCGAACTTGTCCACGACCATGCGCACCACGGCCCGCATGGCATCGCGCAGATCCGTGCCGGCGTCCTGCAGGTTGGCCACAGCCTGGGCGAACAGCGGCTTGGCCTTGGCGTATGTCTGCTCATCGAAGGACAGGCCTGAGCCGAGCTTGCCCGCGCCGCCGAACAGCTCGCCCAGCCCATCGATGGCGGCGGCCAGGCCCGCGCCGGCATTCTTGGCTGCGCTGGCCAGGGCCTCGCCTGCGCCGCGCTCAGGCGGCACCTGCGCGACCGGGCCGGCCTTCAAGGCACGGGCATCGGGCTGCGTGCCGTGGGTGCGTTCGCGAAGGCCTGGCACGTCCACCCATGCATCGCCTTCCTTTTCCACAGGACGCACGGTCACGCTCCAGCGGCCATCCGCATCGGGCGCCGTGTACGAGACAACGCGGTCATGCGTGCCGTCTTGGCTTCGGACGATGTTGCCCGGCGTGAAATAAGCTGCGCGCTCGGCTTCCTGCGCGGCGGCCTTCTGTGCGGCCTGGCCGCGCGGCTTGGACTTGGCCGGGTCGGCCAGCTTCAGCAGGCGCTGAATCGGGAACTGCAGGCGGTCCTGGCCATCGACCTTGATGTGCCCGGCCTTCACGCGCACGGCGCCGGGGCCACCCTCAAATGTGTAGCCGCCATAGATGCCGGGGCGCACATCCCCGGGCGCCTTCGCGCCGAGCCAGCGCAGATAGTCCAGGGCCGCAGCCTGGGCGGCCTCCTGCGTCAAGGCCTTGCCGTGGGGCACCGAGTCACCGGAGCGCGGCGAGGCCTGGCGCTCCGTGACCACCTCGTCCAGCACTTCATCGAACATGGCTTCCAGATCGTGGCGCTGGGCCGGCTCGGCTTCGGCCGGCGCATCGAAGATGCCTTTTTGCCCACTCAGGGAGTCGTTCGCATCCTGGCCCAGCTGGAAGTGCTCCGCGCTGGCAGCCTGGCGCTCGGCCACTTCCTTGCGCTCGCGCTCGGCCCGCGCCTGAGCTTCGGCCTGGGCATCCTCGCGTGCACGGCGCTGCTCGACCTCCTGCTGCTGGGCCAGCAGGGCCTGGATTTCCTCGGGGGTGTAGCTGGAAAGCTCCAGCTGGGGGGCTACGGCGCCGCTGGCGGCGTCAGCTTCTTGCCCTGGGCCGTCTGCGCGATCTCCAGCAGCTGCTCGCCCTGCTCCGTCTGGCTCTTGTCGCCGTGCTTCTGCCCCTGCTGCATCAGCACGCTCCCCAGCAGCATCGCTGCCAGGGGGTTCTCTGCTGCCTTGCGGGGCTGGGGCTTGCTGGGAGTCGGTGCTTGTGTCATTGGTCTGTTGTCGCTGTGGGACGGGTTGGCCGCTCAGTGCGGCAAGGATCGCGGCAGGGCCAACCTGCTCGCCGAACATATCACCGCTGGCCGATGTCGCCAATGCAGCGCCCATGTACGCGCGCAGGGACTCCACCAGGCGGTCGCGGCCCACGGGCCGGGTCAGGTAGTGGCCGCTGTACAGCAGGCGCAGCATGCCCACGGTCAGGGCATCGGGCACGTCGCCCGTCAGCATGTCCACCTGCTGCACGGCATCGTGCAGGGCCGCGCGCTCGCGCCGGGCCTTCTGCACAAGGCGGATGGCCTGCAGCAGGTTCTCGGTCACGTCCACCTCGGCGTTGATGGCGCCGCGCTCGGCCGCAAGGCGCAGGTTGGCCCACTCGCCGGCGACGGCCTTGAGGGATTCGCCAATCGCGCGTATGTCGTTGTCCGTGCTGCCGAACAGCGATTCCACCAGGTCGCCGTCGCCGTAGGCCTTGTGCACGAGAGCGGCCTGCAGGCGGGTGACGCCGGCCGGCGAGAGCGCGCCGTTGGCGTCCATCATGCCGGCCACGTCCTGGCCATGCTCCTGCAGCTTGCCGATGAATGCCCGCGCGAAATCCCGGTTGGCCGCACTGTCCAGGGCTCCGCTGTCGAACACCTCCAGCACGCCGCCGTCCACGAGGGCCGCGTCCGTGGCGGCCTGCTCCGTGGCGGACAGGCCCAGGGCCTGGCTCTGGCTCTTGGCGCCCATGTTGACCTGGTTGTCCTTCTCGGAATACAGGCGCACCAGCACAGGGGCCTGCATGCCCTCGATGGCGGCCGGGTCGATGCCGTGCATGTCGCTGTCGGCGGCCAGTTCCTGCCGGTAGGCGTCGGCCGTGCCGCGCTCGTAGGCTGCGCGCAGGCCTGCCACACGGCCGTTGTTCAGGGCCTTCACGGTGCCCGGGTGCGCTGCGTCGAACAGCGGATTGACGGCGCCGTCCGCGAAGTTGGACGGCTGCACGTCGGCCGCCTCCATCACCGCATACCGGAACGGCACGCGCTGGCCATCGCTCATCACGGCCACGTCGGCCCGACCCAGCGCCTGCACGGCGTCGGCCTGGTCGCCCACGGCGAACACCATGGGCGCGCCAGACTCGGGGCTGCGCGATACGCCCAGCCGCAGGTAGTCGGGGTTCTGGGCCATGCCCTGCATCTGCACCACGCTGGCCGGCCGGCTGCGGTCGCGGTTCTGGATCTCCTGCACGGGCGTGCCGGCGGCGCCCGTGCCCTCGGGGTTGGTCCCGGCGCGGCGCGTCTTCACGGCGGCCCATTCGTGCTGCAGCTGGTCCCAGATGGGGGTGCCTCGGCGCAGGGTGGCCACCTTCTCGCCGCGCTCGTGCACGAACTGCGGCCAGGTCTTGGACCGCACTGCACCAGGATCAAACGCCGGGGCCTGTTCGGCCGCAGCAGCTTCGGCGGCCACGGCCTCGGGCTCCTCGCCCAAGGCTTCCAGATCGGCCTCGCGCGCAGCGTCCTGCTCCAGGCGCTGGGCCAGCGCTGCGCGCTCCTCCTGCTGCACAGGGTTCAGTCCCGTGGTGCTGTCGATCACCTCCAGCTCGGCCAGGCGCGTGGCCGCCGTGGTGCTGTCCATGGATTCGGGCGTGCCATCGGGCTGCTGCACGCGCTGCTGCTCCGTCTGCGGCGCAGCCGGCGCCGCGACAGGCGCCGAGGCCTGGGCGTCCTGCACGGGCGCAGCTGCGGCGCCGTCACCTGGGGAGGCGTCTGCGGTCGTGGCCACGTCCGTGACCGTCTTGCCTTCGGCGTCCTTGTAGGTCACGTCGATGACCGTGCTGCGCCCGCCGGAGTCCGCCTGGCCGCCCCTACGATCCTTCACGCCGGCCACCACGCCCCGGGCAGCACCCGGAGCAGATCCGCCCAGCGCGCCCAGCACGAAGTTGGCGGCCGAGTCCTCGCCGATTTCCTTGCCATGGGCCACGCTCTTGGTGCCCAGGTCCGAGGCCACGCCTTCGGCCAGCTCCTGCGTGCCCTCCTCCAGCGCCGAGATGCCCGCGCCGGCCGCCGTCTTGCCCAGCACCGAGCGGCCGGCAACGCGGGCCAGCAGCGGGTCGAGCCCCCCCGTCACCAGCTTGCCGGTGAAGCGGTCGCCGAACGTGGCCACCGCGCCCTGCAGCAGCGCCGAGGCGTCCTCGGCCTTGGCGCTGGTGATGCGCCGCGCCTCGTCGGGCGCCGCGCCAGCATCGATCATGCGGCGGTACAGCGGGCTGGTGTCCAGCAGCTGCTCGTGCGACTGCTTGGCGATGAACTCCCGCGCGTTCTCCACGCCCTCGCCCGCTGCCATGGCGCCGCCCACCGCGCCGGCTGCGCCCGGGCTGCGCGTGGCCAGCGCCGTGGCCACCACGGGGAACATGCTGCCGAACACGTCGGCGCCCTGCATCAGGAAGCCGCGCACGGACGGGTCCTTGCCGAAGTCGATCTCGCCCTTGAGCAGGTTGCCCGTGATCTGGGAATTGGCAACGGCGTCACGCGG
>NZ_JTKZ01000581.1:0-4891 GCF_000799035.1 Delftia sp. ZNC0008 | reverse complement strand
GGCCGGGAGCCGGCTTCAGCGGAAGACCACGGTCTTGTGGCCGTTGAGGATGACGCGGTGCTCGCTGTGCCACTTGACGGCGCGGGCCAGCACCTGGCTCTCGGTGTCGCGGCCGCGGGCCGTGAGGTCTTCCACGGTGTCGGTGTGGTCGGCGCGGGCCACGTCCTGCTCGATGATCGGGCCTTCGTCCAGGTCGGCCGTCACATAGTGGGCCGTGGCGCCGATCAGCTTCACGCCGCGGTCATGGGCCTGGTAGTAGGGCTTGGCGCCCTTGAAGCTGGGCAGGAAGCTGTGGTGGATGTTGATCGCGCGGCCGGCCAGCTTGGTGCACAGGTCGTTGGACAGCACCTGCATGTAGCGTGCCAGCACCACGAGTTCGGCGCCTTCGGCCTCGATGATCTCGAACTGCTTTGCCTCGGCCTGGGCCTTGGTGGCAGCCGTGACGGGGATGTGGTGGAAGGGGATGTTGTAGCTGGCCGCCAGCTGGTAGAACTCGCGGTGGTTGCTGATGATGGCGCGGATGTCCACCGGCAGCAGGCCGCTCTTCCAGCGAAACAGCAGGTCGTTGAGGCAGTGGCCTTCCTTGCTGACCATGAGCACGGTCTTCATGGCTTCGGCCTTGGTGTGCAGGCGCCACTTCATCTGGTACTGGCCGCCCAGGTCGGCCAGGGCCGCCCTCAGAGCCGCGGGATCGCAGCCGTTGCAGGCAAATTGCACGCGCATGAAGAACAGTCCGGTGGCCGGGTCGTTATACTGCGCGGCCTCTTCGATGTTGCCGCCTTGCTCGAGCAGAAAGCCCGAGACGGCATGTACCAGACCGAGCCGGTCGGGGCACGAAAGGGTAAGAATATAGGCTTGGGTCATAGCGGCGCAATTGTCGCAGCATGCACACGACCCTGCGCAAGTCACACGTTCTGGGAACGTTCTGAGGAACCACATGCAAGATCAGGGAGAGCAGCCCCGAATACCGCTCTGGGGCGCATTGACCCTGTATGTGTGCGCAGGTCTGCTGTGGCTCTGGGGCGTGGAATGGCTGCTGGCGCACCTGCAGATACCGCCCGGGCCGGCAGCGCAGCGGCGCATGCTGTCCTCGGTGGCCCTGGTGCTGGTCACGGCCGTGGGCGGCGGCTGGCTGCTGTGGCGCATGCGCCGTGGAGAGCGCACTGCCCATGCCGCGATGGCTGCCGGGCGGGAGGCCGACGAACGCCAGCGCCTGGCCGCCGCCGTGGTGGACAACACCATGGAGGGCGTGGTCGTCACCGATGCGCGCAGCCGCATCCTCTCGGTCAACAGCGCCTTCACGCGGCTGCTGGGCTATACCGAGCAGGAGATGCTGGGCAAGACCCCGCGCATGTTCAAGTCCGGCCGCCACGACAAGGCCTTCTACGAGGCCATGTGGGACAGCATGCAGGCCACGGGCCACTGGCAGGGCGAAATCTGGAACCGCCGCAAGAACGGCGAGGTCTTTCCCGAGCGCATGTCGCTCAGCGCTGTCAAGGACGCACAAGGCAAGGTCACGCACTACGTGT
The DNA here is from genome assembly GCF_000799035.1 of Delftia sp. ZNC0008. NCBI lineage: Bacteria > Pseudomonadati > Pseudomonadota > Betaproteobacteria > Burkholderiales > Comamonadaceae > Delftia > Delftia sp. ZNC0008. The sequence continues at coordinate 3,362 of NZ_JTKZ01000581.1, read as the reverse complement.
GCATGTTCACCGACATCTCGGCCGAGAAGGCGCGCGAGGCCCAGCTCGAATTCCTGGCCCACCGCGACATGCTCACCGGCCTGCCCAACAGCGTGCGCTTCACAGCGCTGCTGGAAGACGCCGTGGCCGAGGCGGCCGCCGAGCAGGGCACGCTGGCCGTGATGCTGCTGAACATCGATCGCTTCAAGGACGTCAACGACAGCTACGGCCACGCCATCGGCGACCAGGTACTGCGCCACATCGCCGCCCGTGTGCACGATTCCCTGGGCCCCCAGGACCTCATAGGTCGCATGGCCGGTGACGAACTGGCCGTGCTGTGCAAGGGCATGAGCGAGCGCGGCGACGCCATCGCCCGCGCACGGCAACTGATCGCGGCGGCCGGCCAGCCCTGGAGCTCGCCGGACGGCCTGTCCGTCATGGCCGGCGTCAGCGTGGGCATCTGCATGTACCCCTCCCATGCCGGCAATGCCCAGGACCTGCTGCAGGGCGCGCATGCGGCCGTCTACGGCGCCAAGTCGCGCAGCGGCCGTGCCTGGTGCTTCTTCGAGGAAGACATGACCTCGGCCGCGCGCGAGCGCCTGGCCATGGAGGCACGGCTGCGGCAGGCCATAGACCTGGGCCACCTGCGCCTGTACTTCCAGCCCCAGATCGACCTGGCCACTGGCCGCCTGGTGGGCGCCGAGGCCCTGGTGCGCTGGCTGGACCCGGACGAGGGCCTCATCTCCCCGGCCCGCTTCATCCCTGTGGCCGAAAGCTCGGGCGTCATCGGCGCGCTGGGCCTGTGGGTGCTGCGCGAGGCCTGCGCCCAGGGCCAGCGCTGGCGCGATCAGGGCCTGCCCGAGATGACCATCGCGGTCAATGTCTCGCTGCACCAGTTCCTGCTGACCGACATCGCCGGTGCCACCGCCGACGCGCTGGCCGCCACGGGCTTCGCCCCGCACTGCCTGGAGCTGGAGATCACCGAAAGCGCCCTGGCCGAGCGCCCCGAGGAGGCCCTGGCCGTCATGCGCCGTCTGCGCGCCCAGGGCCTGCGGCTGGCCATCGACGACTTCGGCACCGGTTATTCCTCGCTGGCCCACCTCAAGCGCTTCCCGCTGGACCTGCTCAAGATCGACCAGGGCTTCATCCGCGACATCCCGCACAGCGCCGACGACATGGCCATCAGCGGGTCGGTGATCGCGCTGGGGCATGCCATGGGGCTGAAGGTGCTGGCCGAGGGCGTGGAGACGGCCGAGCAGCTGGCATTCCTGCGCGGCAAGGGGTGCGACTTCTTCCAGGGCTATCTGTGCAGCAAGCCCATGCCTGCGCAGGCGTTCGGCGAGTGGGTCTCGGGCAACGAGGGAATGTGGGCCGTGCAGGGGTGAAGCTCAGTCCACCCGACCCGCATCCGCCCGCGGTGCCGGCGGGTTCCTGAACTTCTCGCGCAGCTCTGCGCAGTGGTCCTTGGCCGGCAAGGCGTCCGTCTTCTGCAGCCAGTCCACATCGGATTCGTGCGCCACCGATGTCTCGCCTGCCTGCGCCACGGCCACTTTGGCTGCTGCGGACTCCGGCAGCCAGGTCGGGATGCCCACCCCGCGCAGGACATGGCCCCGCCCGGCCACCAGCACCACGGTCTTGCCGGGCCTGATCGCCGCCTTGGCCACCTCGGCCATGCTGGCATCGCGGGCCAGCTGGATGCGGGCCATGGGCGGCAGCTGTGTGTCGGGCAGCAGGCCGCAGTGGCCTTCGCGGATGGCGTCGAGCTGGCGCTGCCAGGCTTCGGGCGGCAGGTGGGTGTCCAGGTTCTGGTTGCGCATGGCCTGCTTCATGTCGGCGCGGGGCAGGTTGCCGCCCAGCACGGGCACGCCTGCGCGCACGGCGGCCATGACCACGCCGCGGTAGCGCGGCCAGGGCCAGGCGGCGTCCTGCCATTGCAGGGCCTGCTGCACAGCGTCCTCGGAGGCGTCGCGCGCCAGGCTGGCCGTGGAGCCCGTGCGCGGCGCCATCTCGATCACCAGCGCGGCCAGGCGCTCCTGTTTTGCCAACTGCTCCACCGTGGCCTGCTGCCAGGCCTGGTGGGCCGCCGCATCGTGCTGCTCGCCCAGCAGCACGATGGGCGCGTCGGACCAGCGCTGCAGCTGCTGCGTCCAGTCCCGCGCCGGTGTGGAGGAGCTGGCGCAGCCGGCAAGGGCTGCCGCCAGCCATGCGGCCGCAGCCAGGCCGGCAAGGCGCGGGGTGCGGATGAAGGGGCGGAGGTGGGAGCGGACTTGCATGGCCCCATGCTAAACACTGGCCTCGCCCGGGGGCCCCATAGGCCCTGTGGGCATTGGGGGCAGTTGAAAGGATCCTAGGAATCGGGGCGGGGCACGGCGCAAACGGGCGGCGCTTGATTCAGGTCAAGACGCGCAAATGTGCCGTGGCTACAGTGCAACCATGCATGGCAAGCCCTCGCTTTCGACCAAGCTGCTGCTCATGGGCGCGGCCTGCCTGCTGGCGGCCGTGGCATCGATCGGCTTCACGCTGTGGGTGGCCTGGCAGCTGGAAGGCGGCGCGGCCGCCGTGAACGAGGCCGGGCGGCTGCGCATGAGCATGGTGCGCATGGCCATGGCGCGCCAGAACGAGGCGCCTGCGCAGTGGCAGGCGCGCGCGCAGCAGTTCGACGCCAGCCTGGACCTGCTGCGCAGCGGCGACATGTCGCGCCCGCTGTTCGTGCCCTGGAGCGACGAGGTCAGGGCGCGCTACGAGCGCATACGCCGCGACTGGAGCGCGCTGCACGCGCGCTGGCAGGCCGAGGACCAGGCTGATGCGCAGGCCATCATGGGCAGCGCCGACGCCTTCGTGCGCGAGGTGGACGGCTTTGTCGAAGCCATCGAGGACCGGCTCTCGCGCTGGACGGCCATCCTGCACCTGTTTCAGATGTGTCTGATGGCGCTGGCCATCATCGCGGCCGTGAGCTTCATGGCCACCAGCTACTGGCTGGTGCTGCATCCCGTGGGCCAGTTGCGCTCGGCGCTGGAGCGCATGCGGCGCGGACACCTGGACACGCGCATGAGCGTGGAGGTGGACGACGAGTTCGGCCAGCTGGCCGCAGGCTTCAACCTGATGGCCCAGTCGCTGCAGAGCTCGCACGCCGAATTGGAAGACAAGGTGCGCGAGAAGACCGCCAGCCTCAACGTGCAGCACCAGCAGCTGCAGGCGCTGTACGCGGTCAGCGTGCAGGCCTCCGAGGCGGCCTGCCTCCAGGCCCTGGCCGAAGGGTTCGTGCGCCAGATCCGTGTGGCAGCCCAGGCCGATGCGGCCACGGTGCGCTGGTCCGACGAGGCCAACGAGCGCTACGTGCTGCTGGCCGGCGACGGCCTGCCCCAGTCCATGTCGGTGCAGGA
>NZ_JTKZ01000036.1:0-1859 GCF_000799035.1 Delftia sp. ZNC0008 | reverse complement strand
TCCACCAACACCGGCACTGAGCTGGAGCCCAACATCACGGGCACCCGCATGGGCCCTATCTCCTTTGGCAATGCCACCTATGGCTACGACGGCAAGGGGCGGGATTTCGAGGTTCTGCTGGGTGGGGGCGGGAGGCTGGAGCACTGGACATACCGGGAGTCATTTTCGGGCGAAGTCATTGGTGTAGACCCGATCCGGGGGCCGATCACGCTTGAGAATGAGGGCCTGTTCCTGACGGGCGACTACTCGGATCCGGGGGGGCTCATCCGCATCAATGGTCACGACATCACATTCCCCAGCGTGGCGGGGCAAAGCAGTAGCGAATTGCTGGTCACGCGAACCGTCGCAGATGGCGTGACCCTCACATACGCAGCCTCCGGATTCATCCGAGACTGGGCAGAGTCGTGGCAGATGCTGCAGGTGCTGTTTTTCGATCCCACTACAGAGTTGGTGATCCAGGCTCAGAAGATTCAACGCGGCGACTATTCGGCGGTGTATGAATCCGCTCAGACATCTGACGGCAATTGGTATCCACTCGCGGTGCCATCCAGGCTGGAGGGCACGGTCTACACAAATCGTGGGGAGGTGCTCGTGCAGTGCCGGGGCCAGATCGTCGCCAGCATCGATATTTCAGATGCTGATCCCCACTATTTCGCAGTGTCGGCCGCGGTAGACCCCTGGACCGGCGCTGTCTGCGCCAATCTCATGCAGTACACGGCAGAGGACCGCCAGACGGTGCTGCGCAGCTGGATCTTTGTTGCCGACGACACCGGCGCCCGGGAACTGCACACCATCATGAAGATGCCGATGGACCACACTGCGCGCGTGCGCACCGACGAAAGCCTGATTTCCGTATGAACACCCTCGTCTGCAACACCCTGAGCGGCGCCGTGTCCGAGTACACGCGCCACGATTTCCATGCGTTGACACCGACCCATGGCGGCAGCGCCACGGGCCTATATGCCTTGGCCAGCGGTGATACCGACGACGGCCTGCCCATCGTCGCCGAGCTGCGGCTGCCAGCCACGCTACGCGAATCGACCCTGAAGAAGCACCTGGAGATGGTCTATCTGTCCATGCGGGGGCGCGGCTGCGCGCAGTTCGCGGTGCTTGGGCCGAACGCGGAGCGCTGGGCCTACAGCTTCCCCCTCGTGGCCTCCGGCCAGACGCGGTGCCAGCCGGGCCGCGGCATCCGCCAGAACTACCTGGGCTTTGGCCTGAGCACTCCGGCTGGCCAGGCCTTCACGCTCGATCGCATTGAGGTTGCGACCGTGTCTTCGAAAAACCGTCGCGTAGGAGCCTGACATGGCATTGGATCTGAATGGACCCGCAGAGATCGTCCAGGACAAGTACGAGCGCAGCATGGCGATGGCTGACGCCGCCTCCAAGGAAGTTGCGTCTTTCACGGACGATCTGAGGAACAGCCTCTACAAGCCTTCGCAGATCGACGTTCGGTGGCAGACGCTGCCTGCGCCGAACTTGCCGCCCATCCCGGACATGCCAGCGCTGCCCGATGCGACGCTTGTGGAGCCCGCCGACATGCCCGGGCCGCTGTCGGCGCAGATACGGGACGTGCCCATCGACGGGTTCGATGTGGTGCCGCCCACACTCAACTTCGGGCAGGCCCCTGTCTTGACCATCGGCCAGGCGCCGACACTGCCTCAGTTGCGGGACGTAGCCGTGCCTGATGCGCCGGATGTGGTGCTGCCTGGTGCGCCGGAATTCCTGCAGTTGCAGACGCACACGTTTGCAGGTGTGAATCTGCATGAGGACTGGCTTGCCAAGCTGGACGACATCCCCACGCTGTCCGTGCTGCAGCCCACGCCGTTCCAGTACCAGTCGGGAGCCAAGTACGCATC
>NZ_JTKZ01000121.1:0-3115 GCF_000799035.1 Delftia sp. ZNC0008 | reverse complement strand
TGAACGGTGCCTGCGCGCGGACCTGGGCCACGCGCTCGCCGGAAGTCTTTGGCAGCTGCGCCACCATGCACAGACCCAGGCGCACGGCCGGCTGCGGCAGCTCGACGCCGGCAATGCGCTCGTGCGGTGCCTCCAGCGTGCAGTCCCAGTCGCTGTGGCGCACATCGACGGGCAGCACGCGCACGCCGTGGCGGCGCGCATCCTGGATCAGTTGCGAGGGGGTGTAGAAGCCCATGGGCTGGGCATTGAGCAAGGCCATGAGGAAACAGGCCGGCTCATGGCGCTTGAGCCAGGCGCTGGCATAGGCCAGCATGGCAAAGCTGTAGGCATGGCTTTCAGGAAAGCCGTATTCGCCGAAGCCCAGCATCTGGCGGAAGATGGCCTGGGCAAATTCGGCGCTGTAGCCGTTGGCCAGCATGCCGTCTATCAACGGACGCTCGAAGCGGTGCACGCCGCCCTTGCGCCGCCAGGCCGCCATGGAGCGGCGCAGCTCGTCGGCATCGCCCGCCGAGAAGTTCGCCGCGATCATGGCGATCTGCATCACCTGCTCCTGAAAAATGGGCACGCCCAGCGTGCGCTTGAGCGCCTTCTCGAGCGCAGGCTTTTCCAGGACCAGCTCGCCGCCCTGCCGCCGACGCTCGCGCGCCTGAAGATAGGGATGGACCATGCCGCCCTGTATGGGGCCGGGCCGCACGATGGCGACCTCGACCACCAGGTCGTAGAACTCGCGCGGCTGCAGCCGGGGCAGCATGCTCATCTGCGCCCGGCTCTCGATCTGGAAGGTGCCCACGGTGTCGGCGCGGCAGATCATGTCGTAGGTGGCCGGGTCGTCCTTGGGGATGTCGGCCAGCTCCCAGCGCGGGCCGCGCAGCGCGGCGCGCGCGTGCAGGCTGCCGCGCAGCACGGTGAGCATGCCCAGGGCCAGCACATCGACCTTGAGCAGCTTCATGGTGTCCAGATCGTCCTTGTCCCACTGGATGACCGAGCGGCCCTCCATGGCGGCCGGCTCCACGGGCACCAGCCGCGTCAGCGGCCCGTCGGTCAGCACAAATCCGCCCACATGCTGGCTCAGGTGGCGCGGGCTGTCGCGCAGCTGCAAGGCCAGCTCCAGCCACAGCCGCGCACGCTGGGGCGACAGTTGCGGGCAGTCGTCGCCCAGCCGCTCGCGCAGCCGGGCCAGGCGCAGCAGCTTGGAGCGCACCCAGCCCAGGGCGGGGTCATCGGGTTCGGGCTCCGGCTCGGCCGCCTGGTCCTCGGCATCGCTGAACCAGTGGTGCTGCCGGGCCATGGCGTCGATCAGCACCGCATCCACGCCCAGGGCCTTGCCCGCGTCGCGCAGTGCGCCACGCGTGCGCCAGCAGCTGACCACGGCCGTCAGCGCCGCACGGCCGCGGCCGTATTTTTCGTAGATGTACTGGATGACGGTCTCGCGCCGCGCGTGCTCGAAGTCCACGTCGATATCTGGGGGCTCGCTGCGCTCGCGGCTGATGAAGCGCGCCATCAGCAGCGTGGTCTTGTTCGGATCCACGGCCGTGATGCCCAGGCAATAGCAGACGGCCGAGTTCGCGGCCGAACCGCGCCCCTGGCACAGGATGCCTTCGCTGCGCGCATAGCGCACGATGTCGTGCACGGTGAGAAAGTACATCTCGTAGCGGCATTCGGCGATCAGCTCCAGCTCATCCTTCAACTGCTTGGCGACCGATTCGGGAATGCCTTGCGGATAGCGCCCCGCCGCTCCCTGCCAGGTATGCCAAGCCAGGGTCTGGCGCGCGTCCATGCCGGGAAGCACGCTTTCCTGCGGATAGTGGTAGCTGATCTCACTGAGCTTGAAATCGCAGCGCGCGGCAATCTGCAAGGTTGCATCCAGCATGGCGCGCGGATAGATGCCGCCCAGCCGCAAGCGTGAGCGCAGATGGCGCTCGGCATTGGGATGCAGCTCGAAGCCGCATTCGGCCACCGTGCAGCCCAGGCGCAGCGCCGTCACCAGGTCCTGCAGCGGCTTGCGCGAGCGCGCATGCATGTGCACGTCGCCGCATGCCACGCAGGACAGGCCCATTAACCCTGCCACGTCCTGCAGGCTTTGCAGCCACAGGCTGTCGTCGGGCGCCAGCAGCAGCTCCACGCCCAGCCAGCAGCCCGGCCCCAGCTGCGCCACGGCGGCCTGCACGGCCCGGGCGATGGCGGGCACATCGCCGGCTGGAAGCAGCGCACGCTGTGGCAGGACGATGCATTCGCAGCCTTCACGCAGCAGATGCCAGGGGCTGTCGGTATCGACCAGGTACTGGCCCTTTTCGGCACGGGCGCGCGCTGCGCTGATGAATTCGCAGAGGTTGCCCCAGCCGTTCAGATCGCGCGCCAGCGCCACCACGCGCAGCGGCCCCCAGGCGAATTCGCTGCCATGGATCAGCGCCATCTCGCAGTCGCGTGCAGCCTCGAAGGCCCGCACGGCGCCGGCCACCGAGCATTCGTCGGTCAGGGCCAGCGCCTGGTAGCCCAGGGCCTTGGCGCGCTGCACCAGTTGGGCCGGCGAAGAGGCGCCGCGCAGAAAGCTGAAGTTCGACAGGCAGTGCAGCTCCGCATAGCCGGGCAGGCCCGGGCCCGATGCCATGCCGGACACCGGCCCGGTGGCCTGGGGCGGGGGCTGCAGCCGCTGCAGCTGCGGGGGCGGCGGCTCCAGCAGGATGTCCTGTTCAGCCATAGATGCCTTGCGCAAACCAGGCGGCGGGCGACAGCAGGGCCGGCATGCCTGGCAGCCGTTCCGATGCAGGCGCGCGCTCGCGGTAGATCCAGACATGGCCGACAGCCGCGTTGCTGGCCACGAAATAGTCACGCACGGCCAGCGCCGCATCGGCCTGCGGCTCTCCCCACCAGCCGGCCTCCAGCCGATAGGGGCCGGCCAGCAATTGCAGCGGCCCCTGCCAGCAAGGGCGGCTGCCCTGCAGGAGCAGGGGCTGGGGCGGATCAAGCAGCCAGGGCGGCAGCAGGCCCTGCCAGGGGTTGGCCGCCTTGCGCGCGTGCGCGGGCCGCCGCGGTGCCTGCGGGGTCTGCAAGGCCTCGCAGGCCGGGGTCCAGCGCTGCATGGCCTCGGGCCGGTGGTCCGATTGCAGCTACGCGG
>NZ_JTKZ01000762.1:0-11918 GCF_000799035.1 Delftia sp. ZNC0008 | reverse complement strand
CCGCGTGGCCATGCCCGGCACCAACCATTTCGACATCGTGCTCACCCTGAACGACCCGGCCAGCCCGCTGACGCGCGCCATCCTCGCGCAGATGGGCTTGAGCGCCCCCACACCGCAGAACCAGCCATGACCCACGCTCCCGACCTGGAGTCGCGCGCCGCGCCCGACGACCACCATGCGCTGCGCCTGTGGCTGCGCATGCTCACCTGCTGCAACCTCATCGAAGGCGAGATCCGCAACCGCCTGCGCAGCGAATTCGACACCACCCTGCCCCGCTTCGACCTCATGGCGCAACTGCAGCGCGCGCCCGAGGGCATGAAGATGGGCGAGCTGTCGCGCCACATGATGGTGACCAACGGCAACATCACCGGCATCACCGACCAGCTGGAGAAAGAGGGCCTGGTGGTGCGCACCAAGGTGGAGTCCGACCGGCGCAGCTCCGTGCTGCACCTCACCCCGCTGGGCCGCAAGACCTTTGCGCGCATGGCCAAGGCGCATGAGTCCTGGGTCATGGGCATGTTCGGCGACATGCCGCAGGCCAGCCGCAACGACCTGTACCAGGCGCTGGGCGACCTCAAGCAGCAGGTGGTGGCCCACCGCTCGCCGACGGACTGAGCGCGCGCAGACCCACCCCCGTTCAGCCCTGCACGCAGTTGCGCCCTGCGGCCTTGGCGCGGTACAGCGCACGGTCGGCCGCTTCCACCAGCGCCACGGCGGCACCTTGGGTGGAGCCGTGGGTAGTGCCTTGTGTAGCGCTTTGTGTAGCGCCTTGAGTCGCGCCAGCCTCACCGCACTGCGCTGTCGCCACGCCGATGCTGGCCGTCACATGGCCGAAGCGGCTGCTGCGGTGCTCCAGGCCCAGGCCCTCGATGCGCGCACGCAGCCGCTCGGCCACCTGCAGCCCGCCGGCCTGGTCCGTATTGGGAAGCACCACGGCCAGCTCCTCCCCGCCGTAGCGCGCCGCCATGTCGCCGGGCCGCTGCACGGCCTGGGCCAGGGCGCGACACACTGTCTGCAGGCAGGCATCGCCCGCCACATGGCCGTAGGCGTCGTTGTAGCCCTTGAAATGGTCCAGATCGATCAGCAGCAGCGACAGCGGCGTGCCCTCGCGCACGGCGCGCCGTGCCTCGCGCTCCAGCACCTCGTCGAAGCGGCGCCGGTTGGCCAGGCCCGTGAGCTGGTCCTGGGCGGCCAGCACCTCCAGCCGGCGGTTGGCCTGCAGCAATTCCTCGCGCGCGCTGACCAGGGAGCATTCGGCACGCGAGCGCAGCCGCATCGCCGCCGTCAGCCGCCAGCCGATCAGCGCAATCGCCAGAAACAGCCCCAGCACCACGGCCAGCGTCAGCTGCGCCTGGCGCTGCCAGGAACTGAGCGCCTCGTCGCGGCCCAGGGCCACCGTGGTCACCAGCGGATAGCGCTCGCTGCGCAGGAAGGCATAGATTCTTTCCGTGCCATCCAGGCCCGAGCGGAACGACGCCGTGCCCGACATCGCCCCCGCATAGTGGCGCAGGAAATTGGGCGACTGCGAGAAGTCCCGCCCCAGGTCCTGCTCACGGAAGGGGTGGCGCACCAGCAGTTGCCCGCCCGGCGTGCTCAGTGAAATGGCGCCCTGCTCGCCGATGTCGATCTTGCCGAACAGCCGCAGGAAATTTTCCACACCCAGCGTCACCACGACCACGCCGGCAAACTGGCCCTCGCTGTCGGTATAGCGCCGGCTGATGGTGATCACCCATTCGCTTGTGGAGCGGCTGCGGATCGGCGGCCCGATGTAGATGCCTGACGACGGGTCGTCGCGGTGGTGCGTGAAGAAGTCGCGGTCCGCGCTTTGCGTTCCTGGGGGAAACGTCCCCTTGGACGACATCAGCCAGCGCCCCTGCGCGTCCACGACCAGCAGCTCGTTGAGCTGGTTCAGCAGCTGCTCCTGGCGGTTGACCAGATGCAGCACGCGCTCCAGGTGCGCGGCACCGGCGCCATCCAGCTCCAGCCTTTCGGCAATGCCCAGCAGCAGCATGGAGCTTTGGGTGATCACGCCTTCGGAATAGGTATTCAGCGTCTGCGCCAGATTGCGGTTGACGGTATCCACCTCGGCCAGCGTGCGCTGGCGCGCAGCCACCAACTGCCACACCGTGGCCGCCGATACCGACACGAACACCACGGCCAGCAGCCAGCCCACCAGGCGGGTATCGCGTTTGACGGGCCGACCGCTGCGGCTGCGGCAGGCCCTTGTCCACCAATCCCTCTTCGTCACATGCACCTGCGCCATCTCGGCAGTCTCGCCGCCGTCCGATCTTGGGGTTTTCTGCGTCCGGGTTCAACGCCAGTGCAGCTTCCTTCCGCAAGCGATTCCCGTCCTCGACCCAGGTCGAGCCGGAAAAACCCGCGAACCCGGTATTGTCCCCGGCTTCGGAAAAATCGGCCGGCAGGGTTGGGATTGGGGGGGCTGCCGGCAGTTTCAGGCTGAATGCGGATGGCAGGCCTGTGATCACAGGCCTTATCGTCAATGCATGGGTGATCAGCCGGGGCCGTCGCTCGCGGCAGCAAGAAGCGGCACCAAGACATCACCGATCGGGGTCGGAACCCCGCGCGCCCGGCCGCGGCGCGCGATAACGCCGTTGCGGATATCCCATTCGAGCGGACGGCCTGCTTCGCGATCCGCCAGTATGGACGTGCCCAGGTCGGCAGGGGATGCCTGGAACTTGTCGAGGATCGCCTGCGGGACCTCATCGCCCAGTTCAGCACCTTCGGCGCGTGCCACGGCCAGGCACTCCTGCAGGTAGTCCAGTGTGAGCTTGGAGATGTCGTGCCGGCCGTACATGCCCGAGCGGCGATGCGTGAGCGCCATGAGCCCGGCCGCCGCGTTCTGCAGCAGCTTTTGCCAGGCCAGAGATCTGAAATTCGAAACCAGGTCTACCAGGCACCGGGAGCCTTGCAGTGCCTGCGCAACCACGAGGGAGGCCGCTTCGTCAGGCAGGCTGATCCGAGCATCGCTGCGCAGGAGCACCGATCCATCGGATTGCGCCTGCGCAGGGAACCACACGACTGCAGGAACGACTCGCCCCTGAGGGCACAGCGCAGTGACACTCTCCAACTGCTCGACCCCGTTTTGCAAGACACACACGACGGTTTGCGGGCCGCTCAACGCCGCAAGCCATTGCGCAGTGGCAGCGGTCTGAGTCGCTTTGACCGCGAGAAAAACGAGGTCCACCGGGCGTGCAATCTGTGCTGGCTCCGTTCTCACCGGCCCGGGAACAACGATGCGAACACCGCTACCTTGCAGCACCAGGCTGTCACGCGGCGTACGGCCGCAAAGCATGGGCGTACGGCCGACTTCGTGCAACGCAGCAGCGACGGTGGTCCCGATCGCACCGGGCCCCAGGACAGCGATTCTTGTATGGACTTGTTGATTCACTGAAGCGGATTCCTCGAAACGGGCGCTCGGCGCCGGCCTCGACACCTGAAAAGGACAATTATGGAGTGCCACGGGCGCAGTGGAGGGCTGCTCTTGGCTGTGCCTGCATAGGTGCAATGCATCTTGATAGTTTCTCAGTATTCATCCCGGCAAAATACACGTCAGTGGACTCTTTCATTGGGCATGCAATATGAGTTGACGAACATTGCAGTATTCCGTAACGATTGACGAATATCCGGCTTTGATATTCCGTGCCTTTTGGCGAATTGCTCGACCGCCGCTGTGTCAAAACGCGTAGTCTGGATGAAGTCCAGGGCTTCGGCATCCGTATTCAAAAACCGTGCGACCGGAGGAATGCTCAAAAGCCATTTCAGCAATCGGAGCGAAATATGATGCTTTGGGGACTTTATTCCAAGAGGTTGTGCCACCTCTGCCAGGAGTTCTCGCAAGTTGGGACTTTGGTCGTCAAGCGCCAGAAGCTCCTGACCTGCCATGGAAGGATCAAAAGCGCAAGCCGAAACCAGCTCGACCAGATAATCCACAGTGACCAATGGCAACCAGTGCTCCGCGCTACCGGGCACTGCAGCCAGTTTTCCCTGCGCCAGATTGCGTATCAGATCCACCAGTGGCTGGCTGCAAGGTATATGTCCCGTGCGGCTATGACCACAGACCGTTGCGGGGTGCACGACGGTCATTTTCCCTCCCTTGGCAGCCATGAACTCCAGGGTCGCGAAATGCGCCTCCAGCTTGCTCCCCTCGTAAGCGCCGACACGCCGATAGACGGCAGGCCAATGAGTCCTTTCCGGATGGCCGGGATCAATTCCGATGCGCTGCAGATGTTCATTGTTCTTCAGCATATAGCCGCCGATCATCACCAGCCGGCTATCTTGCTGCGCTGCCAACAACGCCACGCGCTTTGCACCTTCCACATTCACTGCACGCGAATGCTCCATTGAAAGGCCCCACGCGAAGTGGGCGCCCAGGTGGAACACAACTTCGGCCTGCCGCAAAGCCTCTCGATCGGAAAGACTCAAGCCGAGGCTCTCCTGCTCCAGATCGCCAGCCACGGCAAAGACACGGTTTGCGACACCTCCCAGATTGTCGACCTGCTCCCGCAGTTGCGCCAGGCGCTCCGGGCGACGCATCAGCACCCGAATCGTGTGACCTTTTGCGCTCAGGCATGACACCAGATGCTGGCCGATGAAGCCGGTCCCTCCCGTAACAAAGCACTCCACGCTCATTTTTCTGCTCCTTGGCACGATGAAAAATCGAGTGTAGACTGTCGACCCAACTCTATAGTCAAGCGTTTTTTCATGAATATCGGCGAACTCGAGGTCCGCAGCGGCGCCAGCCGCCATACCCTGCGCTACTACGAGAAGATCGGCCTTATCGCACCATTGCGGCGAAACAACAATTACCGTGTTTACACACCGCAAACCCTGCAGGATCTTGGATTTATCCAGCGCGCACAAAGCATGGGATTTTCTCTTGCGGAAATAGGCGAAATTCTGGACGCTCAGAGAAACAAGTCAATCGATTGTGCCGAGGGTGCCAAGTTGATTGAAAAGAAAATGCTGGAAATCAGAAAGAAAATCACTGAGCTCAAAAGCATTTATCGGTATTTGGACGAGGAGCGTGCAAATCTCGAGGCCAGTGCTGCCCAGCAACTTGAGCTTCAGCGACTCAACAACGCCTTGAAGTGAGCTGTCGGCATCCAGACAACAGCGGCAATCGCTGCATGGCTGCTCCCGGCATCACCCGAGTACATCCGCGCAGCCTGGACAGAAAACGCATCTGCCGCGCCAAGGCATGGCGCAGCCATTCATCCACGGCTATGCTCAATACCTTTGCCGTTGCGCAGTCGGTGCCCGCCCTGCAACGGACCTTGACTGTTCAGGACCTCCCATGCACATCGAACCCGGCGTCGTCAGCCCCGAAAAAATCGCCCTCAGTTATGTCACCGCCGCAGCGGCCTTCGGCCTGACCGCCGCCCTGGCACGGCAAAGCCTGCGCGACAACGGCGGCTGGCTCGCGCTGCTGGCCCGCAGTGTCATCACCACCGCGCTGGTGTTCAGCTTCTTCGAGGTGTTTCCGCACGAGCCGGTCGGCGTGTCCGAGGTCCATCTGATCCTGGGCTCGACCTTGCTGCTGATGTTCGGCGCGGGAGCTGCGGCCATCGGCCTGGCGTTCGGCCTGCTGGTGCAGGGCCTGTTCTTTGCCCCCTTCGACCTGCCGCAGTACGGCATGAACGTCACCACCTTGCTGGTGCCGCTGTATGCGGTGAACCAACTGGCGCGCCGGCTGATTCCCGCCGGCACGGCCTATGTGGACATCAGCTACAGGCAGGCCCTGGCCCTGTCCACCACCTACCAGGGCGGCATTGTCCTGTGGGTCGCGTTCTGGGCCATCTACGGCCACGGTGCCAGCCTGGCAACCTTGACCGAGGTGGCAAGCTTCGGTGCTGCCTACATGTGCGTCGTGCTGGTGGAACCCCTGGTGGACCTGGCGGTGCTGTGGCTGGCCAAGCGCCTGGCGACCTTCACCCAAGGGCCGCTTTTCAATACCCGCCTGCACGCCGTTGCGGTCTGACAGGGCCGGCTCCCCCGGTCACGGTTGACGCCCCATAGGGCATCTTGCCCCGGTGCTCCCGCCTTGCCGCCCCCGGGCCACCATGGCAAAGCGGGGAGCGGCAGGTGCATGGACGGCCCCGCGCGCAGCCGTGGCCGCTTCCTCTTGGTCCAGCATGACCAGGTCCCTCTTCATCAGCCTGCCGGCAAGCGAGCTCGGCAAATCCACCGCCTTCCACAAGGCCCCGGGCTTCCAACAGAGCCCGCAGCCCAGCAGTGAGGACGGCTTCGCCATGGTCTGGAGCGGCGGGATGCCTGCGCAGTACAAGGACCCGGCGTTCGCCTCCGCGACGTGGCCTTGGGAACGCGGCCGACGCCGGAATCGCTGCAGCCGGGTGATCGGGCAAGCCTGAAAACCTGCTTCCTGCGACAATCCGCCCCGCTCGCTTTGCTCCACTGCATCGCGACGGCACGGACCGTCGCCGCATTGCTCCTTGTCTGGCGGCTCTCACAAGGAGCGCGCCTGCGCCGATACCTCCATCGCCCATGGCTCTCGACCCCTTCACCCTGCTCGTTCTCACCACGGCCATGGCGGCCGCTTCGGCGCTGTATCTGGCTGCGGAATGGAGCAGCGTGCGCGAACGCTCGCTGCTGCTGTGGAGCGCGGGGTTCGCCATCATCGTCGTGGGCTGCGTGCTGGCCCTGCTGCGTTCCAGCGGCCATGTGCTGCTGGGCATCTGGTTTCCCAACGGCCTGCTGATCGCCGCCCACTGGCTGTTCCTGGCCGGGGTCGCCGGATTCATGCGCGTGCGGCTGTCGCACTTCTGGTGGCTGCTGGCCGTCGTCTGGCTGGCCATGCTGTTTCTGCCAGACGGGCCCTGGTGGTCCAAGGCGATGCTGGGCATCCAGTCGCTGCTGATCGCCATCACCACCTTGCGCGCCGGCCTGCTGCTGCGCCCGCATGGCGGTGCGCTGGGCATGGGCGCGGCGCAGTTGAGTTTCGTGCTGCTGGCGCACGGCCTGTTCTACCTCGCCAAGGCCGGATCGACCGTGGCGCTGGACGCCTTCGTCAACCTGGGCAGTTTCCGCGGCACGGTGATCCTGATCTCGCTGGTGGAGGGCGTGATGGCGATCATGCTGCTGGCCATGTCCATGACCGGGACGGAGCGCCATCGCCGCGAGGAGCGCATCGCGCAGATTGCCGCCCGCGATCCGCTGACCTCCCTGGACAACCGCCGCGCGCTCTATCTGCGTGCACCGGCGCTGCTGGCACAAGCCTCGCCGGCCCGCCCCGGCGCCCTGCTGCTGATCGACATCGACCACTTCAAGCAGGTCAACGACCTGCACGGCCACGATGCCGGCGACCGCCTGCTGATGACGCTGAGCGACCTCATCCGCAGCGTGCTGCCTCGCGGCGCACTGGCCGCGCGGCTGGGCGGGGATGAGTTCGTGATCCTGCTGCACAACGTCTGCGGCACGGCCGCACAGGCGCTGGGCCAGGACTTGCGCGAGGCGTTCGTGCAGCAGGCGCGCGCGATGTTCGCGACGCCGCAGCCCGTGTCCCTGAGCATCGGTGCGGCCTTGTTCGACCAGCCCGGAACAGAGCTGTCCCACTGGCTCAAGCAGGCCGACGAGGCCCTCTATGCATCGAAGCGCAAGGGACGGGACCGGATGGAACTCGCCCCGCTTGCGCCAGGGCGGCCCCACGGATGATCTGCTTGCCGCAGGTGGGCCGCTTGCGTGCGCTTGCAGGTCACATCTGCCACTGATAGGGGTCCGGGCCGGTTCAGTCCGGGTCGTTTTGGCGCCTCAAGGCGTCAATGCAAAGTCCACCGCAGCCTCGGCATGCAAGGCCGTGGTGTCCAGCACGGGCACGGGGCAATGCGCCTGCTGCACCAGCAGGCTGATTTCCGTGCAGCCCAGCACCATGGCCTGGGCGCCCTGCCCGGCCAGCTGCGCCATGATGCGCTGATAGGTGCGCCGCGACTCTTCCCGTATCCGGCCTGCGCACAGTTCCTCGTAGATGATGCGGTGCACTTCGGCGCGGTCCGCCTCCTGCGGCACCATCACCTCCAGCCCCTGCTGCTGCAGGCGCTCGCGCATGAAGGGCTGCTCCATGGTGAAGCGGGTGCCCAGCAGCCCCAGCCTGCGGTAGCCTGCCGCCCGGGCCGCATCGGCCACCGGGTCGGCAATGTGCAGAAAAGGGATGCGCACCGCTGCCGCAATGCGGTCTGCCAGCTTGTGCATGGTGTTGGTGCACAGCAGCACCCCATCCGCCCCGCCATCCTGCAGCCGCCGCGCGGCATCTTCCAGCAAGGCGGCTGCGTCATCCCAGCGGCCTTCATGCTGGGCCAGCTCGATGGGGCCAAAATCCACGCTGTACATGAGCAGTTTTGCAGAGCGCAGCGGACCCAGCCGGTCGCGCACGCCCTGGTTGATGAGCCGGTAGTACTCGGCGCTGGACTCCCAGCTCATGCCCCCGATGAGACCGATGATGCGGTGAATTTCCGTGTGGTTTGCGTTCATGCCTTCAGTGTGGGCAGCGCCCGGTTTCCCGTCTATCAAGAAATTTCAGTTCAAGACACAAGGCGCCAGGGTGATGAAAGTTCAGGAACTACCGGGATTCGAGGTGCAGCTGCTGGGCCGCGCGGCCTACAGCAGCCATGACCCGACCCGCCTTCATTCGCTGGGCATTGCGCTGGAGCGCCAGCAAGGCGTGCATGCCATTGGCAGCGACCGCCGCGTGGACTTCGACACATGGCCCGGCACGGTGGCACGCACGCCACCGGGGGTGGATGTGTTTTCCGAATCGGCCACGGGCGGCGAGTACCTGGTGGTTCGCTGTACCCCTGCGCAATGGGAGCAATGGCTGGACGACGCAGTGCCTGACACCGAAGCCCGGCGCGTTGTGCACCCTGGCCAGCGCGCCGCCTTGCAGATTGCGCACCAGCTGCGGCAACTGCTGCTTTGCCCCGAGACGGACACCCTGGCAATAGAGCAGGCAGCCCTGCACTTCATGGCCCGGCAATGCGTCGTTGCGAGGGATGTGCCCCATGTGCCCATCCCGCGCATCGATGCATTGCGCCCGGTGTATCGGCCGGTTCTGGAGCGCATGGCGGCCGAGTTTGCACAGCCGTTGAGCATTGCCCAGCTGGCCCGGATGACCCGTCGCACCCCGCTGCGTTTTCTGCGTGAGTTTTCCCAGCTGCTTGGCATGACTCCGCATGCCTATCTTGTGGAGACCCGCATACAGGCGGCCCGCTCCATGATGCGGGCGGATGCCGATTCGCTGGCCTGTATCGCCCACGATTGCGGCTTCAGCCATCAATCGCACATGGGAGCCGCGTTTCGCAAACATCTGGGGCTGACGCCCAGCCAGTACCTGGCCCGCATTCGCCATACGGCCAGGCAGTGACCGATGGAGCACCTGGACCCGTCACGCCCGGGGCATGCGGCATGACCGGTGTTCCAGGCGGTGCAATGAACTTGCAAGTTCCCGCGTTGGCTTTTCATTCCCATTGTCAATCCGAACAGACGGACTCGACCTGCGCACTTCAACCGCGCATACTTAGGGCCATTGCTCTCCCCCTGTTCTGATTTGCGATGGCGCGGCAGCCCAACCTTGCCGTGTTCCTGCCAATGGAGCGGACTACCGATAATTCATTTCCGTTATCAACGGCATATCGTGCCGCTCGGCCATGTCGGGCAGAACTGAGGACCGCCAATCCGCCAGCAGCGTGCCCATTCAATGTGCGTACACATCTGATAGAGCAGATCAATGAAATGACCCCTCGAAAATCCACATTCGCACCTTTGAGCAGAATTTTTGCTTTCGCCATTGAACTGGATGGAGTGGACCGTGTGCTGTCCGTGGTCCGGCGGCATCTGGGCATGGATGTGGCCTTTGTGGCCCGATTCCGCGAAGCGGATCGGGTGCTGGAGCATGTGGACGAGAGCACTGGCGGAGTGATTTTCCGGCAGCAGAAGATTCCATTGAACGAGGGCTATTGCCAGAAGGTGGTCAATGGCGAATTGCCGCAGTTGATTCCAGACACGTCCCGTTTACCCGCTGCACAGGGAATACCGGAGACGCACACCATTCCCATCGGCTCGCACCTGAGCGTACCGATCCGCCTGGATGACAACCGTCTGTACGGCACCTTGTGCTGCTTCAGCCACCAGCCCAATCCCGCGCTGGGTGAGCACGATATGTCGCTGTTGCGGGCATTCTCCGATTTATTGGGACTGCATTTCAGTGCAACTTCTGCGGTCCAGCATGCAAGGGACAAAGCGGCCAACGAAATCCGCCTTGCCATGCAGGGCAATGCGCTGCGCCCTGTATTTCAGCCCGTATACACCATCGCGACAGGCAAGCTGCACGGTTTTGAGTGCTTGTCGCGCTTTGACCTGGAGCCATTTCGCCCGCCAGACCAATGGTTCAAGGCAGCGCACGAAGTCGGCCTGGGGCTGGAGCTGGAGCGCCATGCAATCGACACGGCGCTTGGCGCGCTCGGTCGCCTGCCAACCGATTGGCTGCTCGCAGTCAACTGCTCGCCGCAGCTGATCCAGTCGGGGCAGCTGCCCCGGCTTCTGGGTTCGGACCAGGATCTGTCGCGCGTGACGCTGGAAATCACGGAGCATGCCGCCGTGGATGACTACAGGGCTTTGGCCGATGCACTGGCTCCGCTGCGGCGCCGGGGCGCGACCTTGGCGGTCGACGATGCCGGTGCCGGCTACTCCAGCATGCGGCACATCCTGCATCTTCAACCGGACATGATCAAGCTGGACATGAGCATCACGCACGACGTCGATACCGACCGCAGCCGCCGTGCGCTCGCCAAGGGGCTCACGAGTTTCGCGCACGAAATAGGAAGCGTGGTGGTCGCCGAAGGTGTGGAGACTGCCGAGGAATTCAATGCGCTGGCAAGCCTTGGCGTGGATCTGGCCCAGGGCTACTTCTTTGCCAAGCCGATGGGGTCAGCACAGGCGCTGGCCATGGGGCTTGCCAGGGCCTAGGGCCCAGGCGTTCAAGCTTTCGAGCCTGCGTGAATGCGTGCCTGCCTGCATGCGTGAATGTGCTGTGGCGACGCAGCGTTCTCCCGCCACATTGACCGGGATCAAGCGCACACCAGCCATGGTGCCCGAGCAAGGCGCCCGTTGCGCGAAGCCGTAGTGCACCCGGCGCATAATCGCCTGCATTCTTTCCCCAGCCCATCCGCCATTGCAGGTCTGCATGCGGCAGGCGCGTCCAGCGGCCATCGCGGCGCCCCAGCATTTCCCCAGACTTCCAGCAACAGCCTCCCGGCAGGCGGTCATGGGCATGCCTACGGTGAACCCAGATGGAAGTTTTGAAGCAACTCGAACCCCTCATGCGCGACATCATCGCGCCCCAGGCCGCGCAGATCGACGAGCAGGCACGCTACCCGCGCGCCGCGCTGGATGCACTGGCGGCAGCCGGCCTGCTGGGCCTGATCAGCGCCAGCGAGGTGGGCGGCCTGGGCAAGGGCCTGGCCGAAGCGGTGCAGGTCGTCGAGCGCATTGCCCAGGACTGCCCCTGCACGGCCATGGTGCTGACCATGCACTACTGCGGCGTGGCGCTGATCGAACCCTTTGCCGACGACCCTGTGCGCCGCGAGATCGCGGCCGGCCGCCACCTCACCACGCTGGCCGTGTCCGAAGCCGGCTCGCGCAGCCATATCTGGGCGCCGACGGGCACGGCGACCGCCGCTGAAGATGTCATCCACCTGAACGCGCTCAAGAGCATGATCACGTCGGCCGGCGAGGCCGATTCCTATGTCTGGATCTCGCGCGCCACGCAGGGCGAGGGCAATACGCTGTGGCTGGTGGACAGCCGGCTGCCGGGCCTGTCCATTCCCGGACGCTTCAACGGCATGGGGCTGCGCGGCAATGCGTCCTCGCCCATCGAGGCACGCAACACGCGG
>NZ_JTKZ01000619.1:0-4303 GCF_000799035.1 Delftia sp. ZNC0008 | reverse complement strand
CCGCGTGGCCTGGTCGAAGGCGATGTTCTCGGCCACGCTCAGGTTGGGAAACAGCGACAGGTCCTGGTAGATCACCTGGATGCCCAGGGACTTGGCCAGCGCCGGGTCCAGCCGCTGCACCGTCTGTCCGCCGATGTCGATGCGCGCGCCCGGCTGCGGCGCGTGCACGCCGCTGAGCACCTTGATCGCCGTGCTCTTGCCGCTGCCGTTGCTGCCCATCAGGCAGTGCACCTCGCCGGGCATCACGTCCCAGTCCAGCGCATGCAGCGCGGTGGCGTCGCCAAAGCGCACGGTGACCGCCTGCATCCGGACCAGTGCCGTTGTGGTGGCATCCATGGCAGGGCCCGGCTCACAGGCCCAGGCCGACCAGCCGGTCTATGGTCTGCCGGTTGATCGGCTCCAGCTTCTGGCCCTGGATGTTGCGGCGCTCGCGGTCCACCTGCACCTTGCCCAGGCCCGGTATCTCCATGCCGTCCCTGGGCTCGCGGCCGTCGATCAGCATCTTGCCCACATGCACGATCACCTCGCCGGCCAGCGCGGGGTTCCAGATGAAGCCCTCGCGGATCACGCCGTCGCGCACCAGCTTCGCCCCCTGGCCCGGCGAGAACGAGCCCACCACGGCAATGCGCTCGGCTTTGCGCGCATCGGCCACCGCGCGGCCCGCGCCAATGGGGCCCTGGCTGCCGAAGGCCAGAAAGCCCTTGAGGTCGGGATGGGCGCGCATCAGGTCCTGGGCGCTACGGTAGGAGTCGTCCAGGCTCTCGGCCACGCCGAAGCGCTCGGACACCAGCTGCATCTTCGGCCACTGTTTTTTCTGGTGGGCGATGGCCGCATCGGCCCAGGCGTTGTGCAGCGGCACGGTCAGCGAGCCCACGAAGACCACGTACTTGCCTTCGCCACCCATGGCCTTGCCCAGGCTGTCCATGTGGCGCTCGCCAAATCCCGCGACGCTGCTCAGCTCGATGTTCCAGTCGGCGCCCTTCTGGTCGGGCGACTCGTGCGTGAGCACCTTGATGCCTGCGCTGCGCGCACGCCGGAACACGGGCTCCAGCGCCCTGGCGTCATTGGGCACCACGGCGATGACCTTGCTGCGGCGCGCGATCAGGTCCTCGACCGCGCGCACCTGCTGGGCGGCATCGGCCTCGGTGGGGCCGACCATGCCGCTGGAGATGCCCAGCTCGCGGCCTGCCTTGCGGATGCCGGTCTCCATGGCGTTGAACCACGGAATGCCCCCGACCTTGGCCACCACCGACACATCCTCGGCGCTGGCCGCACCTGCCAGTGCCGCCAGGGTGCAGGCCAACAGTGCCCTCGAGAACCGGCTGAATCCATGGAACATGGCGCTCCTCCCTCTGTTTTGCACAATCGATTGCGCAAACTATAGACAGATGGACTTCCATTGCCGATGCGGGATTTCCCGGGCCGCTGCTGCGTGCCGGTGTCGGTCCGCCCGAATCGCTGTCGCAGCGGCTACGATGGCCGCCGAGCGCTCCCGTCCCAACCCCTGCAGAGCACCGTGAACCGCCCCCGAACCTCCACCATCTACGACCTGGCCGAACTGGCCGGCACCTCGGCCTCGACGGTCAGCGCCATCCTCAACGGCAGCTGGCAGTCGCGGCGCATCAGCGAGGAGACCGCGCGCCGCGTGCAGCAGCTCGCCCAGGAACACAGCTTTGCCGTGAACCGCCAGGCCAGCGGCCTGCGCCGCCAGCGCTCGGGGCTGATCGGCATGGTGATTCCCACGCACGAGGACCGCTTCTTCGGCGCGCTGTCCCAGGCCTTCGAGCGCCTGGCCCACGCGCGCGGCCTGTGCCCGCTGGTGGTCAGCACGCTGCGCGACGGCGCGCTGGAGGTGGAGACCGTGCGCTCGCTGATCGCCTTTCGCGTGGAGCACCTCATCGTCACGGGCGCCACCCGGCCCGACGCCATCAGCGCCGAATGCCGCCAGGCCGGCGTGCGCCATGTCAACGTGGATCTGCCGGGGAAGAAGGCGCCCTCCGTCACCAGCGACAACTGCTGGGGTGCGGCCGAACTCACGCGCCTGCTGCTGGCGCGCTCCAGGCCCCCGGCAGGTGCGCCGCAGGACGCCATCTGCTTTCTGGGCGGCGTCCGCAAGGAGTACGCCACCGAGCAGCGCCTGGCCGGCTTTCGCGAAGCCCTGGCGCCCCACACGCCGGTGGCGGACGAGCACATCGTCTGCTGCGGCTACGACCCCGAAGCGGCCCGCCTTGCCATGGCCGCGCTCTACCAGCGCCTGGGCGGCCTGCCGCGCGCGCTGCTGTTCTCATCGGGCATCACGCTGCAAGGCGCCATCCGTTTCCTGCGCGCACTGCCCGATGCGGAACTGGCGCAATGCAGCTTTGGCAGCTACGACTGGGACCCCTATGCCGAATGCCTGCGCTTTCCGGTGCACATGGTGCGCCAGAACGTCGAAGGCCTGATGGCCGAGGCCTTCCGCGCCATCGACGGCGAAGGCCTGCGCGCGGGGCAGGTGGTGCAGGTGCGGCCGCAGTTGGTGGAGTGGGGGCGGTGAGTCGCTTTGTGAGAGGCGCTTGCCTGGAATCCTGGGAAAGCCCGCGTGGCGCTTTCAGCCATAAAGGTGGAACTGGTTGTTGTCGCGGCTGAGCAGTTGCATCAGCTTCGGGTGTATGAACAGCTTCTCTTTGCCAAACGGCATTTCGCGCAGCACGCCCAGGGCGACCAGGTCGTGCAGGTAGCGCGAGGCGGCCTGGCGCTGGGCAATGCCTTTGTCCACCAGGTTGCCGATGCGGCAATACGGCTGCTCAAAGATCACATCCACCAGCTCGCGGGTGTAGATCTTGGGTAGGTGGGTGCGCACGTGTTCGGTGGTGTGTTCAGCGAGCGCTCGGATGGCGGCGATCTTGCCGGTGGTCCATTTGGACGTCTCGGCCACGGCCTGCAGCATGAAGAGCAGCCAGGGTTCCCAGGCCTGGTCCCGAGTGACGCTGAGCAGCAGGCGGTAGTAGTCGGCCTTGTGCGCGATCACATGGCGGCTAAGGTACAGGATGGGCAGATTCAATAGCTCTTCCTGGATGAGGTAGAGGATGTTGAGCACGCGGCCGGTGCGGCCATTGCCGTCGGTGAACGGGTGGATGGCTTCGAACTGGTAGTGACCAACAGCCATGCGGATCAAAGGGTCCAGTTCGGGCTGGTTGTGCAGAAAGCGTTCCCAATTGGCTAGCATCCCGCGCAAGCGGGCCTCTCCTTCTGGCGGGGTGTAAATCACCTCACCAGTGCGGTCATTGGCGAGCTGGGTGCCCGGGGTGCCGCGAATGTCCATGTCCACACCTTTGAGAGTGCGGCACACGTCCACGGCGGTGGTAGTGCACAGCGGGCGCGCTCTGAGCGATTGAAAGCCCTCATGCAGTGCAGTGCGGTAGCGCAGGGCTTCTTTGGTGGCGGGGTCGGCGTTGTCCTGGCCCTGCGCGTACTGAAACAGCTGGTCGGTCGTGGTGACGATGTTCTCGATTTCCGAGCTGTCCTTGGCTTCAAGCAGCGGGATGGTGTTGATCAACATTGCCTGGTTGGGAATGAGTTCGGCCGCTTGCTTGAGTTCGGCCAGCGCGGCGCGGGCCTCAATGCAGGCTTTGAGAACGACCCTGCTTTCCAGCTCGTACGCTGGGGGAAGCGCGGGCAAGTGGTTGTGGGGGTGCTCGGGATGCCAGGCGGGAACGTCGTCATTCATGGTGCCAAAAGTCTGTTTTGTCGACAGATGGGCAGGTTATGTCGTCCCCGACGACACGTCAATGAATCATGTTCTCATTTCGTCGAAATGAAGACGTATATGCGGTTCACGTCACTTCCAACGACATGAATGGGGTATGTCGCTGTTTTTGCCCTGCGCGCTCACGGATTGCCGCTGCGGGCTGGCCGCAGCAGTTCCCATGGCTCCACTTCCAGGGCCCTTGCCAGCATTTCCACTTCGGTGAGCTTGGCGGAGCCGGCCTTGCCTTCATCGCCCTGCACCCACCAACCCCGGCATCACCGTGAAATCCACCTGCGCCTGCGCCAGTTGCTGCATGGCCGGGATCAGGGCGCGGGCGTCGCCGCGCCGCCATTGGAAGGCGTAGTGCAGGGGAGCGAGGGCGGCCTTGGGGTGGGCACCCCCGACGGCGCGCAGGCCCAGGGCGGCGATCCAGCCGGTGGGCAGGAAGCCCACGCCCAGGCCGGCGCGCAGCATGCCGGCCACGGCGCCCCAGCTGTTGCACAGGATGCGCTCGCGCACGCTGGCGCGCTGGGCGAGCAGCCAGTCGTCCAGCAGGCGCGTGGTGCCGGCCTGCGG
>NZ_JTKZ01000839.1:0-868 GCF_000799035.1 Delftia sp. ZNC0008 | reverse complement strand
GCCCGCACCGCCCATCAGCAGCAGCATGGCCAGGGCCCAGCCCACCGCGCGCTTGCCCTCTGGCCCTCCCTGCTTCCACATCCGCTGCATCAGCTCCAGGTAGCTGACGGAATAGGTCTTGAAGGTGAAGAGGGTTCCGCCCACGGCGCCGCGTGCCCAAACAGGTTTCGCGGCCTTGGAGTAGACGAACTGGGTCTCCAGCACGGCCTTGCGCGCGAAGGCGCCCGGGTCACCCATACCCTGTGCCTTGGCGATTCGGAAGGCCGCGATGAAGGTGGAGCGCCGGTTGAACTGCTCGGCAAGTGCGAATGGCTGGCCCCAGGCCACCTTGGCGCGTTCCCAGGCATTGCCGGCCGCCGCACGCGCATCGCCGGCCCGCGTACCGTCACCAGAGCGCAGGCCGCCCGCGCCGCGCGCCTGGGCCATGAGTTGGTGCACTTCCTGCGGGGAGACCACGCCGTCATCCTCGGCAGACTTCAGCGCGTGGGCCAGGTCCGTCTCGTACTTCATGCCGCGCGTGCCCATGTCCTTCAAGGCCCGCGCCATCTGGCCGCTGGCCGCACGAATGCCGCCGAACTGGCTGAGCCAGGGTAGCGTCACCGCAAAGGGCTGGGTCATGTTGACCACGGCCGAGGCAAGCGAGCCGCCCAGGTACTGCGCGAACAGCATGCCGCGCACGGCCTGGCCCTCTTCCTGGGGATCGCGGATGTAGCTGCGCAGGCCCATGGCCAGGTCCTTCAGCTCGCCCTGCTCCTTCGGAATGTCGTTGATCGCGCGATCCATGGTGCCGGCATTCAGGCCTGCCGCGCCCTGGCGCGCATTGCTGTAGATGAAGTTGGCCACCACGCGGCCCACGTCCTGGCTGTAG
>NZ_JTKZ01000418.1:0-880 GCF_000799035.1 Delftia sp. ZNC0008 | reverse complement strand
CTACAGCCAGGACGTGGGCCGCGTGGTGGCCAACTTCATCTACAGCAATGCGCGCCAGGGCGCGGCGGGCCTGAATGCCGGCACTATGGACCGCGCGATCAACGACATCCCGAAGGAGCAGGGCGAGCTGAAGGACCTGGCCATGGGCCTGCGCAGCTACATCCGCGATCCACAGGAAGAGGGCCAGGCCGTGCGCGGCATGCTGTTCGCGCAGTACCTGGGCGGCTCGCTTGCCTCGGCCGTGGTCAACATGACCCAGCCCTTTGCGGTGACGCTACCCTGGCTCAGCCAGTTCGGCGGCATCCGTGCGGCCAGCGGCCAGATGGCGCGGGCCCTGAAGGATATGGGCCGGTCCTGGATGGACAAGGGCTTCAGCTATGAATCGGATCTAGCCCATGCCCTTAAGACGGCCGAGGACGATGGCGTGGTCTCGCCACAGGAAGTGCACCAGCTCATGGCCCAGGCGCGCGGAGCGGGCGGCCTGCGCTCGGGCGATGGCACCAAGTCTGGCGATGCTCGCGCGGCGGCCGGCAATGCCTGGGAGCGCGCCAAGGTGGCCTGGGGCCAGCCCTTCGCCCTGGCCGAGCAGTTCAACCGGCGCTCCAC
Source organism: Delftia sp. ZNC0008 (assembly GCF_000799035.1). Lineage (NCBI taxonomy): Bacteria > Pseudomonadati > Pseudomonadota > Betaproteobacteria > Burkholderiales > Comamonadaceae > Delftia > Delftia sp. ZNC0008. The sequence goes on along the minus strand of NZ_JTKZ01000418.1, from coordinate 274 downwards.
CTTCATCGCGGCCTTCCGCATCGCCAAGGCTCAGGGCATGGATGATCCAGGCGCCTTCGCGCGCAAGGCCGTGCTGGAGACCCAGTTCGTATATTCCAAGGCCAACAAGCCCCAGTGGGCACGCGGCGCCGTGGGCGGCACGCTGTTCACCTTCAAGACCTATTCCGTCAGCTACTTGGAGTTGATGCAGCGCATGTGGAAGCAGGGCGGGCCAGAGGGCAAGCGCGCGGTGGGCTGGGCCCTGGCCATGCTGCTGCTGATGGGCGGTGCGGGC
>NZ_JTKZ01000317.1:0-6701 GCF_000799035.1 Delftia sp. ZNC0008 | reverse complement strand
CCGCGTAGGCGCTCAACGCCTTTGCCGCATCGGCCGGCGTGGAGCTGACGGTGGATGCCAGCCTGCTGCAAGGCCGCAGCAGCGCAGGCCTGTCGGGCAGCTACAGCGTGGCCGAAGGCTTTGCCGAGCTGCTGCGCGGCCAGGGCCTGCGCGCCCTGCGCGAAGCCAACGGCAGCTACACCCTGGGCCGCGACCGCAACGCGGCAGCGCCCGTGGACGGCGGCGTGCTCATGCCTGCCGTCACCGTGCGCGCACAGGCTCAGCAGGCGCCGGAAGCCTATGCCGGTGGCCAGGTCTCCACAGGCGGCCGCATGGGCCTGCTGGGTGACAAGGACTTCATGGAGACGCCCTTCAACACCATCAGCTACACCGAGAAATTCATCGCCGACCGCCAGGCCCGCGACATCACCGACGTGATCTCCGCCGCCGACCCCACCGTGTTCAGCACGGGCATGACCGGCATCATCAGCGAGAACTACTCCATTCGCGGCTTCAGCTCCAGCATTGGCGATGTGACCTTTGGCGGGCTGTTCGGCGTGGCACCGTTCTACCGCGCATCGCCAGAAATGTTCGAGCGCGTGGACGTGCTCAAGGGCCCCTCGGCCCTGCTCAACGGCATGCCGCCCGGCGGCTCGGTGGGCGGCACGGTCAACCTCGTACCCAAGCGCGCGGGCGACGAGCCGCTGACGCGGCTGACCACCTCCTTCATGTCCGATGCGCAGCTGGGCGCCCACATCGACCTGGGCCGGCGGTTCGGCGAGCGCAAGCAGTTCGGCATCCGCTTCAACGGCGTGCTGCGTGACGGCGACGGCGCCGTGAACCACCAGGAAAAAGAGACCCGGCTGGCCTCGCTGGGCCTGGACTGGCGCGGCGACCGTGCCCGCCTGTCGGCCGACCTGTACAGCAGCGAGGACCGCACCGACGGCTTGAACCGCGGCATCAACCTGGCCGCAGGCCTGCCCGTGCCCAGGCCGCCCAAGGCCGACACCCTGCTCAACCCCAGCTGGGCCTTCTACGACACCAAGGACAAGGGCGCCATGGTGCGCGGCGAACTCGACCTGGGCGACCGCGTCACGGCCTATGCCGCCGTGGGCACCAGCAAGACCCGGTACCGTTCCACGGGGGCCTACCTGATCCAGGTCTTCAACACGGCCGGCGACTACCGCACCAACCTGGCCGACCTGGGCTTCGAGATGGACAAGAAGTCGGCCGAGGCCGGCCTCAAGGGCAAGTTCAACACGGCCGGCGTGGGCCACCAGTGGGCGCTCAACGCCACCTACTACACGCATACCGACAAGCAGTTCGGCCGCCGCAACGTGCTGGCCCAGGACTGGATCACCAACATCTACCACCCCATCTGGGGCCCGGCCACCAGCTTCAACGCGCCCCCGATCTCGCGCACCGAACTGCGGCTGACCAGCATCGGCGTGGCCGACACCCTGTCTTTTGCGCAGGACCGCGTGCAGCTCACCCTGGGCCTGCGCCGCCAGCAGGTGCTCAGCGACACCTTCAACGTGGCCACGGGCGCGCGCACCGCGCGCTATGACGAAGGCGCCACCACGCCGGCCGCCGCGCTGCTGGTGAAGGCCAGCGAGCGTGTCTCGGTCTACGCCAACTACATCGAAGGCCTGAGCCAGGGCGCCACCGCACCCATGACGGCGGCCAACGCGGGCGAAGTGTTCGCGCCCTACAAGTCCCGGCAAAAGGAGCTGGGCCTGAAGCTGGACCTGGGCGACTTCGCCCACACCTTCAGCCTCTATGAGATCCAGCGGCCCAACGGCTACACCGATCCCGTCTCCAACGTCTTCTCCTTCGGCGGCGAGCAGCGCAACCGGGGCGTGGAATGGGGCTTCTTCGGCAACGTGGCCACGGGCGTGCGCCTGATGGGCGGCATTGCCTACGTACAGCCCAAGCTCGCCCGCACGGCAGGCGGCGTGAACCAGGGCAAGCTGGCGGCGGGCGTGCCCAGGCTGCAGGGCAAGCTGGGCGTGGAGTGGGACCTGCCCGCCGTGCAGGGCCTGACGCTGACGGCCAACGCCACCACGGCTTCCAGACAGTACATCAATGCCGACAACTCGCTGTCCGTGCCGGGCCGCACCGTGTTCGACATCGGTGCGCGCTACGTGACCACTGCGGCCGGCCATCCGCTCACGCTGCGCGGCAGCATCACCAACGTGGCCAACAAGGCCTACTGGGCCACGCCGCTGTGGACCAGCCTCGGGCTGGGCGCACCGCGCACCTTCATGCTGTCGGCCACGGTTGATTTCTGAGCGATGACAGGGCGGCTTGCCTTCCATCAAGCCGCACCGAGCCTGCGCTGCCGCCCTGCGGGCTATAAACTAGCCCGGTCGGGCGGCAAAGCATGCCAGCCCCCTTGCCCTCCCGCCGTATACCAGGATGACAGACGCCTATGGACAGCCGCAATGACAGCATGGACCTGAGCGACGACAGCGTGTTCGAGAGCGCTGCGGAGTTGTTCCGTGCCATGGCGGCGCCCGTGCGCCTGAAGATCATCAGCGTGTTGTGCAATGGCGAGAAGAACGTGACCGAGCTGCTCGCCAGCATCGCCACCACGCAGCCCAACATGTCCCAGCACCTGAACACGCTGTACCAGGCCGGCGTGCTGGGCCGGCGCCGCGAAGGCGTCAGCATCTACTACTTCATCGCCAACGAGCAGGCTGCGCAGATGTGCTGCGCCATCTGCACCCAGGTCGCCATCGAGCAGGGCTGAGTGCCGCAGCCTGGCAGGGGCGACTCGGCTAGGATGCCATCCATGCCGCCCACACCCACCCTGGTCCAGCCCCTGCCGCTCGATGCCGACGGCATCCTCGCGCTGGCAGCGCGCTCCATGTTCCAGCTGTTCTCCACCATGAGCCAGGGCATGTTCCTGGCCGACAGGGCAGGGCGCATCGTCTGGGTCAACGAGGGCTACCAGCGCTTCCTGCCCGACCTGGGCGTGGCCTCGGTGGATGAGTTCCTGGGCCACATGGTCGAGGACGTCATTCCCAACACCCGCATGCGCCGCGTGCTGGAAACCGGCGAGCCCGTGCTCATCGACCTGCTCACCAACCGTGCCGGCACCTTCGTGGTCAGCCGCATCCCGCTCAAGGACGATGCGGGCGCGGTCATCGGTGCCATCGGCATCGTGCTGTTCGACCAGCCGGAGACCACGCTGCAGCCCCTGATCAGCAAGTTCGCCGTTCTGCAGCGCGACCTGGACGAGGCCCGGCGCGAGCTGGCCGCCCAGCGCAACCGCAGCCTGCGCGTGGCCGTGCAGGGCGAGCGCCGCGCCAAGTACAGCTTTGCCAGCTTTGTCGGCAGCAGCCCGGCGGCCGTGGAGGTCAAGCGCCAGGCGCGCCGCGCAGCCCAGTCGCTCAGCCCCGTGCTGCTGCTGGGCGAGACCGGCACCGGCAAGGAGCTGCTGGCCCATGCCATCCACGCCGCATCGGCCCGCAGCGGCGGCCCCTTCGTCACCGTCAACATCGCCGCCGTGCCGGACGCCTTGCTGGAGGCCGAATTCTTCGGCGTCACCCCCGGCGCCTTCACCGGCGCCGACCGCAAGCCGCGCGACGGCAAATTCAGGCTGGCCGACGGCGGCACGCTGTTCCTCGACGAAATCGGCGACATGCCCCTGAACCTGCAGGCCAAGCTGCTGCGCGCGCTGCAGGAAGGCGAGATCGAACCGCTGGGCTCCAACCAGCTCGTGCGCTTTGACGTGCGCGTGGTCGCCGCCACCTCGCGCGACCTGCCGCAGATGGTGCGGGACGGCCGCTTCAGGGAAGACCTCTTCTACCGCCTGCACGTGCTGCCCATCCGCGTGCCCCCGCTGCGCGAACGCAGGCGCGACATCCCGGCCCTGGTCGAAGTCCTCTCCGAAGAACTGGCCCTGCGCAACGACATGCCCCCGCCCGAACTGCTGCCCGACGCCCTGGCCCTGCTGGCCGGCCAGACCTGGCGCGGCAACATCCGTGAGCTGCGCAACGTGCTGGAGCAGGCCGCCATGCGCAGCGAAGACACCGCCATCAACGCAGAGCAACTGCGCGAAGTGCTGCGCTCATCCGGCGTGGAACCCGCCGCCCCTGCGCCCGGCCCCGAGACTGCGCCCGCCCCGTCCCCTGCCCACGACAGCCCCGCCGACACCGACCTGCTGCGCCCCCTGGCCCAGCAGGTGGCCGAGCTGGAACGCAAGGCCATCACCGCCACCCTGGCCGCCAACAGCGGCAACAAACTGGCCACGGCGCGCCAGCTGGGCATCTCGCGGGCCACGCTGTATGACCGCATGGCGGTGCTGGAGCTGGGGGGCTGAGTCACCCGCCATCTGCAGGCCGTACCGTGGCCAAGAGGCAGGGCGATTCCTGCTGTTCCCCATCCCGGAGCCCATCCCGGAACCCAGTCCGTGAACATGAAAAACCTCCTTACCCGCCTCAAGACCGCATTCAGCAAGCCTGCACCCGAGCCCGCTCGCCCACAGGAACACCCGCAACACCAACGCCAGCAGCAGGAACCCCAGGCGGATGCTGCAAAGGACGAAGTACTCATCAACGCCTACTGCACCGTCTGGGACCTTCCTGCGATTGACTTTCCGCACACGCTGGCCGGGCGCCGCGATCTGTCGGACCCCGAGCTGGCACCGCATCTTTCCGGCTTTGTCGGCTATGTGCTGGGGCGCGGCGATGGGCAGATGACGCGCAACCGCTACCACGCCATGCGCCATATCCAGCGCGTGCAGCAGCACCTGAGCCTGGGCATTGCGCCGGAGCAGCTCGATGCCTTTGCCGGCTGGGCACAGCGCGCCAACGCCATCGCATTTCTGGCGGACGGCAGCATTCGCGACCCGCAGGGCCGCATCCTGCTGGCCGCCAACGGCGCCGAGCCCGATGAACAGGCCGCGCTGCCCTATCCGCAGCAGGCCTGGCAGCGCAAGCAGCGCAGCGAGCAGACGCTGGCGCAGCGCGGCTTCACGCCAGCGGCCAGCCTGCCGCCGCTGATCTCCGAGCCCGAACTGCGCATGCGCGCGCCCGATGAGATCGCCGCACGCGCCTTCGCCCTGCTGGCCGTGGCCGTGCGCGCCGAATCGCTGAACGAAGCAATGAACAGTGGCGAACCGCTCACGCCCGACGAGCTGTTCCAGCGCCTGCCAGCCGCCCAGGCCGCGCTCACCCCCAACGAGCGCGACTTCATGGCCACTGCCCAGCCCTCCGAAGAGGCCATCGCCAAGTTCGGCTGGCGCTACGAAGCCGCGTACTTGCTGGAATGGGCGCTGGGCCTGGTCGATACGCTGCCGTTCCCCGATGCCATCTGCGACGTGCCGCTCACCTCGCGCACCCTGCTGCAGGCCGGCGACCTGCAAGGCGCCCTGCATGCCGCGCGCATGCGGCCCGACAGCGACATCCTCGACGCCCTGGACCAGCACTACCGCCTGCACTGGATCGTGCGCCAGGCCCAGGTGCAACAGCAGCCCGCGCCCGCGGGGCTGAACGCCGACGTGCTCATGGAGCGCCACCACGCCCTGAACTGGCTGGTGCGCTTCGAGGGCAACGACTGGGATGACGTGGACACGCCCACCTGAGCAGGTGGCATGGCCGCACAGCCGGCCCTCTTTTTATTCCTGTTTGAGATTGAAACTCATTCAACTGTCTATACTCGCCGCTTCGCGGCCCCCGGCACCGCCTGCCGTTGGGCCAAGGCGGCCGGGCATGGCCATCCGTTGACTGATCCGTTGTTGGCTCCCGTGGTCGTACGCTATTACCGAGAACTGCTGAGGTTCCTGCAAAGGGCCGTCAAGGATCGCGACACGGCCGAGGATCTTGCACAGGAAAGCTATGCGCGCCTGCTGGCCGTGCAGCGCTCTGGAGAGGGCATTGCCGAACCGCGTGCCCTGCTGTACCGCACGGCGCGCAACCTGGTGATCGACCAGTACCGCCGCAGCGAGGTGCGTGGAGCGCATGCGCCGCTGGATGCCGGGCCGCAGGGCGCGGAGCAGGCGCAGGGCGCGGATGACCTGGCCGGCCCCCAGGCCTGCGAGCCCGAGATCGCCGCCATGTCCTCCCAGTCCGTGCAAGCGCTGCTGGCCGCCATCGGCGCCTTGCCGCTGCGCTGCCGCGAGGCCTTCATCCTGCACAAGTTCGACGGCATGTCCCAGGCGGAAGTGGCCCGGCACATGGGCATCTCCACCACCATGGTCGAGCGCCACATCAAGCTGGGCATGCAGGCCTGCCGCGCCTGCCAGGACCGCATGGACGGCACGCCTGCGCCCGCAGCATCGCCCCGGCCGGGAGACGCTCGATGAGGCCAGACCTTGCATGGCCTGCGCGGACTGCGGCCTGTGCCCTCACCCCGTTTGCCCCGCACGCGGGGTTGGGTTCGCGGCTGTCCGTGCGTCTGCTTCCCTGTAGCCTGCGTCATTCGCATGACTGAACACCTCCCCCCAGCCCGGCCCACCGATGCCAGCCGCAGCGCCGATGCCCAGGCGCTGGACTGGTTTGCGCAATTCAGCCAGCAGCCGCAGGCCGCCTTCGATGATGCGGACTTCCAGGCCTGGCTGGCCGTCGATCCGGACCACCGGGCCGCCTTCGAGCGCTGGCAGGCCGACTGGCGCCGCCTTGATACGCTGCCTGACACCGCCGTCCAGCAGCTGCGCCGCCAACTGGCTGCCGACAAGGCCGCTGACCTGCACGGGCAAAGGGCGCGGCCACACGCGG
>NZ_JTKZ01000435.1:0-7162 GCF_000799035.1 Delftia sp. ZNC0008 | reverse complement strand
CCGTATCGGGCGGCGCCGTCGGAACGGCGCCCGCCAGCGGCGGCCGTTCGCTGCACATCCTGATCGGTCCGCTGGAGCGTCTGGAGATGGCCGAGGCCATCAAGGAACTGTTCCGCGACATTCCCGGCCTGGGCCGCATCGAGGACCTGGCCTGCGATCAGCCGCAAAGCCGCCTCTTTGCCGTGCAGACCTCGTCCACCGACGACGACCTGCTCGATCTGTTCGCCTTCCACGTGGCCAAGGAGCAGGTTCGCATTACGGCAGCCGATGAGGCGACCGGGGCCGCTCCTGCAACCGAAGCGGTGCAGGTGGCCGAAGCCCCCGTCGCCGAAGAGCATGCCGCGCACGATCCCGACGCCGCCCTGGCCTCGGTCGCCATTCCGCCCGCCGAAGAGGCCTACGGCTTCTTCAACGGCGCACCCGGCATGCCCCAGGCCGACGGCGCGCTGGCCATCCAGCCGGCCGGTGCCGCGGCCAAGCCTGCTGCCAAGACGGCTGCCCAGGCGCAGCAGGCGCAGATGGAGTCGACCAGCATCCGTGTGTCGGTGGCCAAGGTCGATCAGCTCATCAACCTGGTGGGCGAGCTGGTCATCACCCAGGCCATGCTGGCGCAAAACAGCCACGGGCTGGATGCATCGGCCTACCAGCAGCTGCTGGCAGGCCTGGCCGATCTGGACCGCAATACGCGCGACCTGCAGGAATCGGTGATGTCCATCCGCATGATTCCCATGTCCACCGTGTTCAGCCGCTTCCCGCGCATGCTGCGCGACCTGGCCGGCAAGCTGGGCAAGAAGATCGACCTGATCACGCTGGGCGAAGCCACCGAACTGGACAAGGGCCTGGTCGAGAAGATCACCGACCCGCTGACCCATCTGGTGCGCAACAGCGTGGACCACGGCATCGAAATGCCCGAGGAGCGCCTGGCCGCAGGCAAGTCCGAGCATGGCACGCTGACGCTGGCAGCCTCCCATCAGGGCGGCTCCATCGTCATCGAGGTGCGCGACGACGGCCGCGGCATGAACCGCGAGAAGATTCTCAAGAAGGCCCGCGAGCGCGGCATGGATGTCTCGGACAGCATGCCCGATCAGGACGTCTGGCAGCTGATCTTCGCGCCGGGCTTCTCCACGGCCGATGTGGTGACCGACGTGTCCGGGCGCGGCGTGGGCATGGACGTGGTCAAGCGCAACATCGCGGCGCTGGGCGGCTCGGTGGAGATCGAGTCCAACCAGGGCAAGGGCATGCGCGTGGCCGTTCGCCTGCCGCTGACCCTGGCCATCATGGACGGCATGTCGGTGGGCGTCAGCGACGAGGTCTACATCCTGCCGCTGTCCTCGGTGGTCGAGTCCTTCCTGGTCAAGGAAGAGGACGTCAACACCGTGGCCAACGGCACGCAACTGGTCAAGGTGCGTGACGAGTACATGCCCGTGTTCGCGCTGGAAAAGACCTTCCGTGTGCCGCGCAGCGACACCAGCCAGTCCAGCAACATCATGGTGGTGGTCGAGTCCGACGGCAGCCGCGTGGCACTGCTGGTCGACGAGCTGCTGGGCCAGCACCAGGTGGTGGTCAAGAACCTGGAATCGAACTATCGCAAGGTGCCCAACGTTTCGGGCGCCACCATCCTGGGCGATGGCACGGTGGCGCTGATTCTGGACACGGGTGCGCTGGTGCGCCGCGCGCGCCACTGAATGGGACAGGGATACCTGACGACAAACGACGGAGCCGCAGGCAGAGCCTGCGCGCCGCCAAAAACCATGGCTTTCGCCACCACGGCGCGGGCCCGACAGTTGAGGAGCTGAGCAATGAGCGTGATCGCTAAGACTGCAGGCGTCGCCACCGGCGCGCGCGAGTACCTGACCTTCCGCCTGGACCAGGAGGAATACGGCATCGACATTCTGAAGGTGCAGGAAATCCGCGGCTACGAGCCGCCCACGCGCATCGCCAATGCGCCGGAGTTCATCAAAGGCGTGGTGAATCTGCGCGGCACCATCGTGCCCATCGTGGACATGCGCCTGAAGTTCAACTGCTCCCAGGTCGAATACAACAGCTTCACCGTCGTCATCATCCTGAACCTGCGCAACCGCGTGGTGGGCATCGTGGTGGACTCGGTCAGCGACGTGATGGAGCTGGCTCCCGAAGCCGTGCGCCCCGCGCCGGACATCGAAAGCGCCATCGACAGCGGCTGCATCCTGGGCCTGGGTTCGGTGGGCGAGCGCATGCTTATCCTGCTGGACATCGAAAAGCTCATGAACAACGTGGACATGGGCCTGGTCGCTTCGGCCGACTGAGACCCGTTCTTGCACTGAGCGCCCTCATGCGATCCGGTTCTTCCAATGCGGCACTGGCCGCGCGCCCCGTCGCCGACGACGGGGCAGCCAACGGGCCCCTGGCCCAGGGGCGCGAATTCGAATGGTCGTCGCGGGACTTCGCCCGCGTGCAGGCGCTGATCTACCAGCGGGCCGGCATCAGCCTGCACGATGGCAAGCACGCCATGGTCTACAGCCGCCTGTCGCGGCGCCTGCGCGAGACGGGCTACGACAGCTTTGCCACCTACCTGGACTGGCTGGAGTCCCAGTCCGATGGCGTGGAGTGGCAGGAGTTCGTGAACGCGCTGACCACCAATCTCACCGCGTTCTTTCGAGAGCAGCACCATTTCGAGATCTTTGCCCAGCATCTGCGCAGCAAGCCGGCCGGCACGGCCTGGAAGGTCTGGTGCAACGCGGCCTCGACCGGGGAAGAGCCTTACTCCATCGTCATGACGGCCCTGGAAGTGCTGGGCGCCACGCCCAGCTTCCAGTTGCAGGCCAGCGACATCGACTCGCGTGTGCTGGACACGGCGTCGGCCGGTGTCTATCGCGCCGAAAGCATCAAGGGCATGAGCGCCGAGCGCCTGCACCGCTTCTTCCTGCGGGGCAAGGCCGGCAATGCGGGCCTGGTGCGCGTCAAGCCCGAGCTGCGCCGCCTGGTGGAGTTTCTCAACGTCAATCTGATCCGTGACGATTGGCCGTTCCGCGATCCCTTCGACGTGGTCTTCTGCCGCAACGTGATGATCTACTTCGATGCGGCCACGCAGCGCCGCGTGCTGGAGCGCATCCACCGCGTCATGAAGCCCGGGGGCCTGCTGTTCGTCGGACATGCCGAGAACTTCAGCGACTCGCGCGATCTGTTCACGCTCAAGGGGAAGACGGTCTATGAGCGCCGCTGACGCAGGTCCTGCCGCACACAAGGGGGTCTTCCCATGATCGGAGACCGCTCCGCCTTCGCACCGCCCCCGCCGCCTTCGGAGCGCCGCCGCACGCCGCGCATCAACAGCTATACCGCTGCGGACTACCCGGCGCCGGGCGACCCGGTGCCGCGTTCCTCGCTGGAGCAGCTCAAGCGCCAGCAGCGCTACCCCGGCGAGGCGTCGTTCTTCTACTACGACCCGCATTTCCAGCACAACGCCGTCAAGGTGCTGCCGGGCGAATACTTCGTCTCCAACGAGGACGTGATCCTGGTCACCGTGCTGGGCTCGTGCATCTCGGCCTGCATCTGGGACCGTACCATGCGCGTGGGCGGCATGAACCATTTCATGCTGCCCGACGGCGACTCCGCCGATGCGTCGGGCCGCTACGGCTCGTACGCCATGGAATTGCTGATCAACGAAATGCTCAAGCTCGGCGCACGGCGCGAGTCTTTGCAGGCCAAGATCTTCGGCGGCGGGCAGGTGATGCACAACTTCACCACCATGAACGTGGGCGAACGCAATACCGCCTTCGTCACGCAGTACCTGCAGACCGAACGCATCCCCATCGTCTCGGAGGATGTGCTGGACATCTACCCGCGCAAGGTGGTGTTCTTCCCCGCCAGCGGCAAGGCCATGGTCAAGCGCCTGGCACACGCCCATCCGGAGGAGCTGGTACAGCAGGAATTCACGCGCGGCAATGCAGCCGTCGTGGCACGCAATACGGCAGGCGGCTCGGTCGACCTGTTTTGAGGAAGGTTCAAAGGAATGGACAGGAAAATCAGGGTGATCGTGGTGGACGACTCTGCGCTGGTGCGCAGTCTGCTGTCCGAGATCATCAATCGCCAGCACGACATGGAATGCATCGGCTCGGCCAACGATCCGCTGATCGCACGCGAGATGATCCGCGAGATGAATCCCGACGTGATCACGCTCGATGTGGAAATGCCCCGCATGGATGGCATCGACTTCCTGGGCCGGCTCATGCGGCTGCGCCCCATGCCGGTGGTCATGATCTCCACGCTGACCGAGCGCGGCGCCGAGGTCACCATGCGCGCGCTGGAGCTGGGCGCCATCGACTTCGTGGCCAAGCCGCGCGTGGGCGTGTCCAACGGCCTGCAGGAGCTGGCCGCGCAGATCGTGGACAAGATCCGCGTTGCTGCCGTGGCCCAGGTCCGGCGCCTGCCGGTCGCTCCGCGCAGTGCGGCTCCCGCCACCGGCAGCGCGTTGGCGCCGGTCTCCGCTTCGGCGGGCATGAGCGCGCCGCGCCAGGCTGCACCGGCGTCGCTGCTGGGGCGGCTGTCCACGGAAAAGCTGATTGCCATCGGTGCCTCCACCGGCGGCACCGAGGCCATCCGTGAAGTGCTCACCCATCTGCCGGCCGACTGCCCGGCCATCGTCATCACCCAGCACATGCCGCCGGGCTTCACCACCAGCTTCGCGGCCCGGCTCAACAGCCTGTGCCAGATGACCGTGAAGGAAGCACAGCAGGGCGAGCGGCTGCTGCCCGGCCACGCCTACATCGCACCGGGCGGCAAGCATTTCTCCGTGCAGCGCAGCGGTGCCAACTATGTCGCCGTGGTGGATGACAGCCCGCCCGTGAATCGCCACAAACCTTCGGTCGAGGTGCTTTTCAGGTCGGTGGCGGCCTGTGCGGGCCGCAACGCCTACGGCATCATGCTCACCGGCATGGGTGCCGATGGCGCGGTCGCCATGCGTGAAATGCGCGATGCGGGCAGCTACAACTTCGTGCAGGACGAAGCCAGCTGCATCGTCTTCGGCATGCCGCGCGAGGCCATCGCCCATGGTGCGGCCGACGAGGTGCTGCCCCTCAACCAGATCGCCTCCGCCTTGCTGGGCAAGCTGCGCATAGGTTCGGACCAGGTTCACCACCGCATTTGAGTGCAACGGCCGGTCCTGGCGGCACCCATGAAAAAAAGAGCGCCTGGCGCTCTTTTTTTCGTCCGAAGAAAGCTCACTCCGACAGTGCGCTCCAGCGCTCCAGCGCCTCCATCAGCTGCTCATCGATCTCGCCATCGCGCTGATGCAACTGAACGGCGCGGGAATTGTCGCTGGCATACAGCGAACCATCGGCCAAGGCTTCCCGAATGGACTTCTGCTCTGCCTCCAGCGCTGCAATGCTTTCGGGCAACTGATCGAGCTCACGCTGCTCCTTGTAGCTGAGCTTGCGCTTGGGCTTGCCGTCGCTGCGTGCCGCAACGGGCTTGGCCTCTTCCTTGGATGGCTTGGGCTGCGCGGCCTCGGCCAGATCGCGGCTGCGGCGGGACTGATCCAGCCAGTCCTGCACGCCGCCTTCATATTCGCGCCATTGGCCCGGGCCTTCCCAGGCGATGGTGCTGGTGACCACGTTGTCCAGGAAACTGCGGTCATGGCTGACCAGAAAAACGGTGCCGTCGTAGTTCTGCAGCAGGTCTTCCAGCATTTCCAGCGTCTCGATATCGAGATCGTTGGTCGGCTCGTCCAGCACCAGCACATTCGCGGGCCGGGCAAACAGCCGGGCCAGCAGCAGGCGGTTGCGCTCCCCGCCAGACAGCGAGCGAACGGGGGAATGGGCGCGCGCCGGAGAGAACAGGAAATCCGACAGATAGCTCTTCACGTGCTTTTTCTGGCTGCCGATCTCGATCCACTCGCTGCCGGGGCTGATGAAGTCCTCCAGCGTGGCATCCATGTCGATCTGGTGACGCATCTGGTCGAAGTACGCCACCTGCAGATTCGCCCCCAGCCGCACCTGGCCGCTGTCAGGTGCCAGTTCGCCCAGAATCATCTTGAGCAGCGTCGTCTTGCCTGCGCCGTTGGGTCCGATCAGGCCCACCTTGTCTCCGCGCAAAATGGTGGCGGTGAAGTGGGAGACGATGTTCTTGTCGCCAAAGGACTTGGCCACATCCGTCAGCTCGGCCACGATCTTGCCCTGGTAGCCGTCGCCTCGGCCCGACGCAATGTCCATCTTCACGCCACCCAGCACCTCGCGGCGGGCAGCGCGGTTGGCCCGCAACTGCTCAAGCCGGCCGATGCGGCTCTGGCTGCGCGTGCGGCGGGCTTCCACGCCCTTGCGGATCCAGACCTCTTCCTGGGCCAGCAGCTTGTCGGCCTTGGCATTGATCACGGCCTCCTGGGCCAGCTGATCCTCCTTGGTCTGCTGGTACTGGACGAAATTGCCGGGATACGAGCGCAGCGTTCCACGATCCAGCTCCACGATGCGTGTGGAAACCCGGTCCAGGAAGGATCGATCGTGCGTAATGGTCACCACGCTGCCCTTGAAGTTCAGCAGCAACTCTTCCAGCCACTCGATGGCGTCAAGATCCAGGTGGTTGGTCGGCTCATCCAGCAGCAGTACATCAGGTCTCGCCACCAGGGCCTGGGCCAGTGCCACGCGCTTCTTCATCCCGCCGGACAGGGTGCCCACCACGGCTTCGGGATCCAGGTGCAGCCGCTGCAGAGTCTCCTCCACGCGCTGCTCCCAGTTCCAGGCGTCATAGGCCTCGATCTGGGACTGCAGCGCATCGAGATCCTCGCCCTCGGCGCCAGCCAGGTAGCGGTCGCGCACGGCAATCACCTCGGCTATGCCGGCGGATGCCGACTCGAAGATTGTCTGCTCGGGCGCAAGCACCGGCTCCTGCGCCACATAAGTAATGCGGATACCGGACTGCGTCTGGACCTGGCCGTCATCGGCCTTGGCCAGCCCGCCAAGAATCTTCAACAAAGAGGACTTCCCTGCGCCGTTGCGACCGATCAGGCCCACACGCTCGCCGCTCTCCAGGGAAAACTGGGCGTGGTCGAGAAGCGCCACATGCCCGAACGCCAGTTGGGCGTCTAACAAAGTAATCAATGCCATCGTGCGCGCATTATCTATGCGGGCCCGATTCCTGGTGCAGGCAGCAAGGCCTCCGCGCCCGGAGCCTGCCCGCAGGGCAGGCTACGCGG
>NZ_JTKZ01000530.1:0-1595 GCF_000799035.1 Delftia sp. ZNC0008 | reverse complement strand
CCGCGTCCATGCGCTTGGCCTGGGCCAGCGTGGGCACGGTCAGCGAGGCAATGGCCAGGGCGATCACGGAGGCAGTGGTGCGGAACGAAGTCTTCACGAAGGTTTTTCCAATCATGGTGGTCATGTGCACGGTCGGCGCAGGCGGGCCTGCGCCGGTCGGAGCGCCACAGGTCGCCCGTCTGCGGGCAGGCCTGCGGCCTTGGGTGTCACATGGGGATGGGGCAGGAGATTCCAAGCACCGGCATGCGGATACGCCGGTGTGCAGCCTGCTGTTGTAGGAGAGCCACCGGCGCTGAGGCGGTGGCCTATGGGGCTGCGTCAAGCATTGTAGAAAAGACCGGGGCCTGCCGGAAAAGCAAGCCCACAAAACATTCTCAGCTATTGATTGCGGAGCAGTGCAGCGGCCTGCGCCAGCCCCCGCCGCCGGTTTTCAGCGCAGCACTTCCAGCAGGCGGTCCAGGCCGCCTTCGGTGATGGAGACCTTGGCCTCGTTGCGCACGCGCGGCTTGGCGTGGTAGGCCACGGACAGGCCTGCGACCTGCATCATGGGAATGTCGTTGCTGCCGTCGCCCACGGCGATGCACTGGTCGGGGCGAATGCCCAGCAGCGAGGCGACTTCCAGCAGCGTGCGGCGCTTTTCGGCGCCGTCGCAGATGTCGCCCCAAGGCTGCTCGATCAGGCCGCCGGTCAGCGCGCCATCGCGCATCTCCAGCACGTTGGCACGCACGAAGTCGATGCCCAGCATGCCGCGCACGTGCTCGGCAAAGTAGGTGAAGCCGCCCGAGACCAGCAGCACCTTCAGGCCTGCAGCCTGGGCTGCGCGCACCAGGGTTTCGGCGCCTGGGGAGAGCTTCAGGCGCTCGGCCAGCACGCGGGCCATGTCGGCCTCGGTCACGCCGACGAGCTTGCCCACGCGCTGGCGCAGGCTGTCCTTGAAGTCGGTGATCTCGCCGCGCATGGTGGCTTCGGTGATGGCCGCGACCTCGGCCTTCTTGCCGGTGGCGTCGGCGATCTCGTCGATGCATTCGATGGTGATCAGCGTCGAGTCCATGTCGAACGCGATGAGCTTGTAGTCGGCCAGCTTCAGTGGCGGCTGGATGCCGCGGATCAGCAGTCCGGGCGCGAATTCGGTGACATCGGTCATGGGTGGGGCAGCAAAAAGGGACGGGCCGCCGGGCTGGCGGGTATCAGGCGCGAATCATATCCAGAGCCAGGGCCGCGCGGCGCAGTCACTGGCCTTGGCACTGCGGCGCGCCACGGCTTGTGCCTGGATGCGCCCTCAGGGCGCGGGTGGGCGGCGCAGGTAGATGGCATCCGACCAGGTGGCCAGCCATTGGGGGCGGAACACCACGAAGATGGCCGTCACCATGCCGGTGACCACGGCATCGCCCCAGGCCATGAGCCAGCGCGCAATGCGCGACAGGTCCTCGTTGACACCGGGAAGCGAGTGGCCTGCGGCCTGGGCCAGCAGGGCCGAGATGAAAACGCACAGCACCGTGCCCGCAAAGCCGCGCGCGAGAATGAAGACAAAGATCTGGTGCGGCAGCCAGCGCCGCAGCGCCGCGCCCCAGAGCATGGCCAGCGTGGCGACGCGG
>NZ_JTKZ01000161.1:0-568 GCF_000799035.1 Delftia sp. ZNC0008 | reverse complement strand
AGGCGCGCGGCCTCGGGCGTGGCCTGCAGGTCGAACGGCGCATAGCGTGACAGCCGCGCCAGGGCCTCGCCCAGCGTGGCGTCGGCAAACACCAGCTCGCCATGCCGCCAGGATGCCGCCTGCCCGGCATCGCCCCGGGTCTGGGTGGCCACCGTGCCTTCCATGCGCAGGCCCTGGCCTGCAGACAATTCATAGAAGCGCCCGCCATCCGCATCGGATTGCACGCGCACACGCCCCGACTCCACCTGCACCGTAACCCGCTCCTGCCCCTGGGCGCCCGTGGCCAGTTCCACGCCGAAGCGCGTGCCCAGCACGGTGACGCGCACGCCGCCGGCCTGCACGGTGAAGGGCCGGTCCTCGTCCCGCTCCACCTCGAAGAAGGCTGCGCCCTGCGTCAGCTGCACCACGCGCCGCGTGGCGAAATACTCCACCTGCGCGCTGCTGAGCGCGTCCAGCAGCAGGCTGGAGCCGTCCGGCAGGCCATGGCGCACCTGCTGGCCGCGCAGGCTGGACCAGCCGGCCTGCCACTGCACATGCGTGTCGCGGTAGTGCCGCCATTGCTACGCGG
>NZ_JTKZ01000268.1:0-7767 GCF_000799035.1 Delftia sp. ZNC0008 | reverse complement strand
CCCTCGCAGCTGTCGGGCGGCATGGCCCAGCGCGTGGCCCTGGCGCGCGCCCTGGCCCGCGAGCCGCAGCTGCTGCTGGCCGACGAGCCGTTCTCGGCCCTGGACGCCATCACGCGCGCCGAGATGCAGGAGCTGATGGTGGACGTGGTCCACCGCTGGCACACGGCGGCGCTGCTGGTCACGCATGACATCGACGAGGCCATCCTCGTGGGCGACCGCATCCTGCTGATGGGCGGGCGGCCCGGCCACATCGTGCGCGAATGGCGCGTGGACATTGCGCGCCCGCGCGAGGACCAGGCCGCTGCCGTGACCGCGCTGCGGCTGGACATCCTCTCGGCCCTGCACGGCGTGCGCCATGCGGCCCAGGCCTGATCTCCCTCGCCTGCCTGCCTGCCCGCCTGCCGATCCGCCTGCAGATCCGCCATTTCTTCGACTTCAACCATGCTCTTCTGAAAGGTCTTTCGCATGAGCTTCCAGGACCACCCTTCCTACACCCATATCTGCGTCTCGTCGGACTGCGGCTGCGGCCTCACGCGGCGCGACATGCTGCGCCTGGGCGCGCTGGCCACGGCCTCGGTGGCCGCGCCGCTGCTAGCTGCAGGCGATGCGCGCGCCCAGGCCTTCAAGGGCGATGACCAGCCCGTGAAGATCGGCTACCTGCCCATCACCGACGCCACGCCGCTGCTGGTGGCCCACGGCAACGGCCTGTTCGAGGCCGAAGGCCTCAAGGCCGAGGCGCCGCGCCTGTTCCGCTCCTGGGCCCAGATCGTCGAGGCCTTCGTCTCGGGCCAGGTCAACGTCATCCACCTGCTCACGCCCTCCACGCTGTGGGTGCGCTACGGCGCCAAGTTCCCCGCCAAGATCGTGGCCTGGAACCACGTCAACGGCTCGGGCTTGACCGTGCTGCCCGAGATCCAGAAGGTGCAGGACCTGGGCGGCAAGACCGTGGCGATCCCGTTCTGGTACTCCATCCACAACATCCTGCTGCAGGACGTGCTGCGCAAGGCCGGCCTCACGGCCGTGACCCGCGCGCGCGGCGGCGCCATTGCGGCCAACGAGGTCAACCTCGTCGTGCTGGCACCGGCCGAAATGGTCTCGGCACTGGCCGGCAAGTCGATTGCGGGCTTCATCGTGGCCGAGCCCTTCAATGCCGCCGCCGAGATCGCGGGCGTGGGCAAGATGCTGCGCTTCTCGGGCGATGTCTGGAAGGACCACGCCTGCTGCGTCACCTTCCTGGCCGAGCGCGATATCGCCGACAAGCCCGAATGGGCCCAGCGCGTGACCAATGCCGTGGTCAAGGCCCAGCTGTGGACACGCGACAACCGCCTGGCCGCCGCGCGCCTGCTGTCGAGCACGGGCGAGCGCCGCTACACGCCGCATCCGCAGCAGACGCTGTCCAAGGTGCTGGCCGCCACCGACTACGCCAGCTACGAGGCCAGCGGCGTGGTCGTCAACAAGGGCTGGCACCAGCGGCGCATCGACTTCCAGCCCTATCCCTATCCCTCGTACACAGAGCAGCTGGTGCGCGCCATCAAGGCCACCAAGGTCGAGGGCGACACGCGCTTCCTCGACAAGCTGGAGCCCAGGTTTGCGGCCACCGACCTGGTGGACGACCGCTTCGTGCGCAAGGCCATCCAGGCCGTGGGCGGCCCGCAGGTCTTCGGCATTCCGGCCGATTTCTCGCGCCGCGAAACCATCGTGGTGTGATCCAGGTGTTGCGACGTATTGGATTGCCGCTGCTGGGCGCGGCCCTGGTCCTGGCCCTGTGGTGGGTGGGCGGCGCGCTGCTGGCGCGCAGCACGCCCGTGGCTGCGGCCTTCGCGCCCTGGCCGTCGCTGCAGGCGCTGGGCCAGCTGCTGACGGGCGCCGACATCTGGATGCACACCCTGCTGAGCCTGCAGCGCGTGGCCGTGGGCCTGCTGCTGGCCTTCGTGGTCGGCGTGCCGCTGGGCGTGCTGGTGGGTCTGTCGCGCGGGTTCTCGCAGGCGTTCTCGCCCGTGTTCCAGTTCCTGCGCATGATCTCGCCGCTGTCGTGGATGCCCATTGCCGTGATGGTGCTGGGCGTGGGCGACGCGCCCGTGTACTTCCTGCTGGCCTTCGCCGCCGTCTGGCCCATCTTGCTGAGCACGGCGGCCGGCGTGGCCCAGCTGGACCGCAACTGGCTGCTGCTGGCGCGCAGCCTGTCGGCCACGCGCACCGAGACCGTTCTGCGCGTGGTGCTGCCCGGCATCACGGCCCAGATCCTCACGGGCGTGCGCCTGGCCATCGGCATCATCTGGATCGTGCTGGTGCCAGCAGAAATGCTGGGCGTATCGGCCGGCCTGGGCTACTTCATCCTCGACACGCGCGACCGCCTGGCGTATTCGGAGCTGATGGCCGCCGTGGTGCTGATCGGCGCCCTGGGCTATGCGCTGGACCATGCGGCTCGGTGGCTGCACCAGCGCTGGATGCATTCGGCCTGAGGCCTGCGGGCAGGCGGTGGCATCAGGTGCCGTGCACGCGGCGCAGCCGCAGTCCTGCCCATCCCGTCAGCACGGCGCACAGCAGCACTCCCCAGGGGCCCAGCGCGGGCACGGGGGTGGCCGGGGCCGGGGCTGCGGGCTCCACGGTCTGGGCCCATGCGCCGCTGTCCGCGGCGAGATAGTTCGCATCGCCGCCGTACCGGGCCACGATGGCATGCGGGCCGGCCGCCGTCAGTTGGGTGGTGGCGATGATGGCCCTGGCATTGGACAAACCCGCCGTGCCCAGCGACAGGCCGCCAGCCAGGATTTCGACCGTTCCCGTGGGGACGGCGGCGGTGCCCAGGGAGACATCGGGTGCGACCACCACGGAGAAGGACAGCGACTGCCCGGAGCGCGAGGGATTGGCGCTGGAAGTCAGCGTGACACGGGAGGGGCCCTGTCCCACCGCCGCCATCTGCACCGCCTGCGTAGCCGCGTCATGGTCCGCATCTCCGAGCTGGCTGGCGTTGATCGTGCATGTCCCTGCGGCCTGGAAGCGGATGGTGCTGCCGGAGGCGCTGCAGATCGCCGCGGTCAATGCATCCACGGCGAACATGACGGGGTTTCCCGAGGCGCCTCCGACGGCGGCCACGTCATAGGTATCCCCCACCCGTGCGCCGGCCGGTGGTGCCGTGGTGAAGGTGATGGCCTGCGGCGCTTTGGCGATGGCACCTGCCGCCGCCGGGCAACTGGTATCGCTGGCCGGCCAGTAGCGGTTGCCCGTCCCCGTGAACGTTTCGCCGCCACAGTTGTTGCCGGGCGCGTTGTTCGTGATCTGGTTGCCGTGGAGTGTGCGGGGGCGGGTGAGCGTGAACGAGACGCCGGCACCCGAGCCCGGAGACGCCAGCACGTTGCCGGTGACGGTGCTGTCGGTCATGGTGGTCGGCACCCCGCTGCGCAGGCCCCCGCCCAGCGTGCGGGCCGTGTTGCCGGACAGGCGGCTGCGCTCCACCGTCAGCGAGCCGCTGCCCGTGCTGTAGATGGCACCGCCCTGTCCCCCTGCCTGGTTGCCGCTGAACACACTGTCCACGATGGTCACCGTGCTGTCGCGGCTGTACAGTCCCCCGCCGTTGATGCCGGCCGTGCTGTCCTGCACCACGCTGCGCTCCAGGCGCAGGGTGACGCCGTTGTCCAGGTAGATGGCGCCGCCGTCTTCACCGGCGGCGGTCTGCCCGCCGCGCAGTGTCAGGCCGCGCAGCGTGAGCTGGACACCGCTGCCCTGGGCCGACACCAGGCGGGAGGCATTGCCCCCATCGAGCGCCACCCGCTGGTCCCCGTCGATCGTGATGTCCGAGGTGGTGAAGTTGAGGTCGATGGAATGGCCTGCCAATGCAATGGCGGTGAGGCTGCCTGCCGGAAAGACGGCCGGGTCGAACACGATGGTGTCCGCGCCATTGCCCGATACGCATGCGCCGTTGCCCCAACTGCCGTCATCCATCTGTGCACTGGTCAATGCCTCATTCAGGCTGCAGTCCGCTGCACCGGGCGTGTTGTCCGTGGTATTGACCACGATGGTCGCGGCCTGGCCATTGAGTGCCAGCAGGCTGCACAGCGCGCCAGGCACTGCCAGAAGCCGGAGGCGTCGAAGGGGTCTGTGAAGAAAAGCGTGCACGGTTCCTCCCGTTGCGCTGCGTGTCCCGGGCAGACCCGCGCGCTGTTGTTGCGGACCGCGTGACCTTAGCTTTCTGCGAAGATCGTGAAAATGTGCCGGCGGCACATCGCAGGCCTGAAAATGCGGCCTCAGCCGGCCCACCTATCGCCAGCACCTCGAGCACGCCATTGGATTTCGCGACATGACCCTGTCAACGCAGCAACTGGGGCAACTCAATCAGGCCATCCTCGCGGTGCACGGCGCGCCCGATCTGCACGCGCTGGCCACGCATTTGCTGCACGCGCTGCGCCTGGTGGTGCCGGGTGACATTCGGGTGGTGGATTTCTCCGGCATTGCGGAAGTCCGTGGCTACACGGCCTACGATCCGGTGCGGGCCATTTCCTCCGAAGTCAACGCTGCGGTGCACCGGCATCTGGCCGACAACCCCTTGTATCGGCAGCGCCAGACGCAGGCCGCCAGCATTTCCGACCTGCTGACTCGCGGGCAATGGCAGAGGACGGCGCTCTATGCCCAGGCCTGCTCCCAGGTGGGCCAGCAGGACGGACTCGCGCTGGACGTGGAACTGGGCCACGGAGCGATGCTGACCCTCAATGTCACACGCGCCTCGCGCGGCTACACCGCTGCGGAGCGCATGGCGCTGACCTTGCTGGGGCCGCATGCGCAGGCGCAGTGGCGGCGCCTGAGCCAGCAGCAGCGAATCAGCCAGGCGGCATGGCAGGCGCTCTCACCGGGCTCGCCGGCTGCCGACGTGCTGAGCCCGCGCGAACGTGAAGTGCTGCAATGGGTCGCCAACGGCAACACCAACGCAGAAATCGCCACCATGCTGGAGTTGCGTGCAGGCACGGTGAAGCGGCACCTGGAAAACATCTACCGCAAGCTGGGAGCCGCCAATCGGCAGGACGCCTTGTCGAGGATGCGCAGGCCGGATTTCTAGCGCGTGTCGCGCGCTTGTGCGAACCCACGCGAGCGCCGTGCGCGGGGCCAGCCCTTCGAGAAGCAGGGAAACCGGCCCTACGGCAGGACGCTCCGGCAGGCAATGCCAAATCGCTGGGCCAGCGCGTGCAGGCGGCTGTCTCGCGACCACAGGCTTGCTCGACGTAAGCGGTGCAGCTACGTCCGGCACAGTTTTACCTACAGGTTTCGCGCCAGCACAATAAAAGTCCGCCCAAGCCATACGGCGGACTTCCTGAAATCCACTGTGCCGAGGCCTCATGTTTTGTTTTGCCAGTTGCTCTCCTGTCGGCTTCAACGCCGTCCTTCTCAGCGGCGGTACGTTGCCATTTCTGGTGTCCGACGGCATGTTGTTTCAACCATTGCAGTGAGGCAGCGCATGGAGCAGGAAGTGAGATGCGCGAACTGCAATCGAAAGCTCGCCATGGGCGTCTTTCAGCTACTGAACATCAAGTGCCCGCGTTGCGGCACGTTGAATTCCCTGAGGGTCCAAGCGAACCCCCCACCCGAGTGCCGCCGAGCGCCTTCGACTCCATCCATTGAATAGGAGGCCTCCATGGCTCAAGTTTCCAAGGTTCTCGTCTCGGATCAGTACATGCCGCCGGACAACATCCAGCAGTACAAAAGCACGACGGGTTTCCCTCTTGTTTACGATTCGCGGCATATCAATCCGCATGCGCTCGTGTTCGACAACACGGGGCGTCCTGCCAATTACAACCCTGCCAACAACCGCCACACCATCGTGATGGATGTGCGCTTCAGCGATGGCTATCTGGCCGCTTGCCACATGGGCATCATTGCCAGGCACAAAGGCTCATACAGTGTGGCGGGTGACAACCGTGGCGGTGCTGTCATTGCGGGCAATTGGGGCTATTCGCCAGGCAGCGTGGCGCTTGAGGAAATTGAGATAACCAACACCAAGGACAACGGTGACTCGCACCATCGTCCGTCCGCTCAATATCCGCGTGGTGCCATCGGCGAGGCCAAGCTCGAGGAACTGCGCTGGTATCGACTGGTGATCGAAAGCATTTCCAAGAACGGCAGCATCGGCCACGCAGTCCGGGCAACGGACAAGAGTACGGGCCAGACCGTATTCAGCCTGCCAACCTTCTGGTCGGATTACTCGGCCAACTATGACTCCCGTGACGCAGGCAAGGTGGTGTTGTTCAGCATCAGTGATCCCAACAAGCCTGCCGCCGGCTTTGTCTATACACGCCTGATCAGCTATTGGTCGGATGCTGACGAGGTGATAGCCAATCCGTAAGTGATCTGAGAGCGGGTCCCAGGGCAGCGTGTGGCCGTATCGCCGCCATGCCCTGGTCCTCCTGGCAGGGGGTGGTCAATACGCATGCTGCCATGCGTTGCGCATCGTGCTGCCTTTGGTGGAAAGCCAGTCTGTAGGCGAGGGCCAGCGATACGCAATCTCCTGGGAATCCGGCATATCGGTTGCCCTGCCGCCAAGTGCTGCGAGGCGTTTGACTGCCTGCACCCTCACGAAAGTTCTGAGGACCTGTTGGAACAGAGCTGCCTCGTCCATGCCTGGCTCCAGCATCTTCAGGGCTTATTCGTACAAGGCATCGTCGATCGTCACGGTGATCCGCATGGCGGGCCCTCTGTCATCAAAACAGATGCAATTCTGGGCTTGCGCCAGCCTGCAGACAAGCGCGCTTCCCTCCGAAGTGGTCACTCCTGTTTTGCTATGATGACTGTATAAAGATACAGTTTTCGAGCGGCCTGGCTGCCCGATCTGCCAGGCCCATGCTCCCTCCCCACCGCTTCTACTACCTGCACAACTTCCAGCGCGCGCTGGACTGGATTGGCCAGCGTTACGGCGATCTGCTGGACGCGCCCGAGCAGGCATTCCTCACCCGTTTCACGCAGCTGCCCCAGCCCTCGCAGGCGCTGATGGTGCGTTTGCTGATGCGGCGCGGGCCCTGGTTTAGGGCCGGCAAGCTGGTGTACGAAGAGATTCCCGGCATTGCCGACGCGGCCGCGCCCCTGCTGGAGCTGGGCTGGCTGGACGCGGACCACCCCATGGCGCTGGAGGAGCTGTTTGCGCTGCACACCAAGCCCGAGCTGCTGCAGCTGTTCGCCGGCGCACCCATCCACTCAGGCCTGCGCAAGGCTGAGCTTTTGCAGGCCCTGCAGCCCCTGCATGAGGCGCCCAGGCCCTATGCGCAGTGGCAGCCCCAGGGTGTCGCAGCCGGCGAATCCGCCTGGCGTGTGATGGTGGGCGCGCTGTGCGAGCGCTTTCGGCTGATGTTCTTCGGCAACCTCTACCAGGACTGGTCGGAATTCGTGCTGGCCGACCTGGGCGTGTTCCGCTACGAGGCCGTGGCCTTCGATGCGGCGTCGCGGGCCTTCCAGTCGCGTGCCGATGTCGATGGCTACCTGGCTCTGCAGGCCTGCCGCGCGGCGCTGGATGAAGGCGTGGAGATCGATGCGCTGCTGCAGCAGGTGGCCGGCTGCGCCAGCGGCAATGCCTGGCTGGAGCAGCGCCGCGCCAAGGTGCTGCTGCGCATAGGCCAGGCTTGCGAGCGCATGCAGGACTGGGAGCGTGCCGAGCAGGCCTATGCGCAAAGCCGCTACCCCGGCGCCCGCCACCGGCGCATGCGTGTGTACGAGCGCATGGAGCGCTTTGCCGATGCCATGGCGCTGGCCCAGGCCGCCCAGGCCCAGCCCGAGAGCGACGAGGAGACGCGG
>NZ_JTKZ01000823.1:0-10638 GCF_000799035.1 Delftia sp. ZNC0008 | reverse complement strand
TCGCGGACATTCGGGTCGCCTTCTTTGATCTGACCTTTCTTGGCGAATCAAGAAAGGGCAGTCGGCTGCCGGGCCGAGACCCGGCCTCGAAAAGCAATCGCCCGGCAGGGTGAACAAGTGCGCGCGGCGTTCAAATTTACAGACGCTCAGAGCCGCAACAGCGAAGTCGCATGGGTTGGCCCGCCCGCCTCACGACTTCTGACTCCTCCCATAAAGATTCTCCAACCCCGCCCACACCCTGCGCGTGAGCGGCTTGCTCTGCGCCGCAGGCCGGCGGTACAGCCGCACGTTGATGGGCACGTCCTTGTCGGGCCCGGCCGCGCGGGCCAGGCGGCCTTCGGTCAGGTCGGTCTTGACCAGGGTGAGCGGCAGCCAGGCCAAGCCCAGGCCCTGGTGGACCATGGCGTGCAGGGAGTCGGCGAGGTCGGCCTCGTAGACGGTGCGCAGGCGCGTGGTGTCGCACAGTTCGTGCAGGTGGCTGCGCAGGATCTTGCCCAGGGACATGCTTTGCGCGTAGTCCAGGTAGGGCACCAGCGGGCCGCCGCCGTGGGCGGGCAGGGCGTATTTGGGCAGTTGCGGGACCAGGGGGATGCTGACGGGGATCAGCGTGTCCTGGCCCACGGGCAGCCAGGCCAGGTGGTGGCCCTGCAGGCTGCCTTCGATGGCGGGCTGGGCGTGGCACATGAGCAGGTCCACCTTGCCTTGCAGCAGCATTTCCACGCCGTAGTCCAGGCTGGTGGTGACCACTTTCCAGCACAGCTGGGGCATGGCCTGGTTGAGGGCGGTGATGATGCCCGGCAGGACGGTGTGCGACAGCGTGCGGCCGGCCGCGATGGTGATGGTTTCGTCGCGCGTGCGGTGGGGGCGCTGCAGCAGGCCGTGGGTTTGCTCCAGGATGCCCAGCACTTCATGGGCCGAGGCCAGCAGCGTCTTGCCGGCGGCCGTGAGCGTGGTGGACTGGTGGCTGCGCTCGACCAGGGGCGTGCCCGCCCATTCCTCCAGCGCGCGGATGCGGCGGCCGAAGGCAGGGTGGGTGATGTGGCGGCGCTCGGCGGCCTTGTAGAGGCTGCCGGTGTCGGCCAGGGCCTGCAGGTCCTGCAGCAGTTTGAGGTTGAGTTCGTGCATGGCAAAGGCGAAGAAATCTGGATTGCGTTGACTTGGCGCTGTTGTTGTGCCGCAGTGAGCATGGAGTAATTAGGATTTCTTGATTTTAGAAAATGACAAATTTTTGAATGGAAACTATGAAAGCTTTCATTCAATAATCAAATCAAGAAATCCGTATGACTAATATGCTGAGAGTCAACAAGCTGTTTCTCCGTCTTCAAGCCAAAGGCAAATTCTGCTCTTGTCAAGACAGAGGGAGTTTTCGGTATATTCCAGCCCAGCTTGCAAGAATTCCCAGGCGGCCTCTTGATATGGCATGCAGTCCAGCAAGAACAATATTGATTGTCAGAATAAGGTATCGATTGAATGTGTCTCTATTTCCTTGTGGAGATGGATAATAGGATCGGTGATTTCGGATGCGCCAGCTATCGCGGAAGAACCATATCTCATTCAACATCAACTTATTTTTTGGTTTGAAGGAAACGGGTCCATTTAGAATTCCAAACATCATCCCGATACTTTGAGGTGTGTAAGGGCGGATATGTGTGTAGTCATGCCAGAACCTGATGCCCGGCATTGGCGTCAGAAGAAGCAGTGCTCCATTTTCTTCAAGCATTTCAAGATAGTTATCCATGAAAGCAATCAAATCTTCTGGAGCCATGTGCTCTACAATATGAGACATTAAAAGGAGATCATATTTTTGAGCAGGCAGATTGTCGGGTGTATATGCATTGAATCCTTCTTTGCGGAGGTTTTCAACCTGAACAGAATTGACATCGACCCCGGTTACTTCGGAAGATATGTTTTTTAATAATCGTAGATATTTTCCTTGGCCACAACCAATATCTAGAATCCTCTTTCCCTTGAAATTTGAGGAAAGAATCTGTGCAAGGCGCCGTTCTTCAAGAATCTGATAGTGAGTGCTGGAAAATAGTTTCTGAATTCTGTTCATGTTTGTGAATCCTTTTGTGGGAGAATATGGTGGCGTTTTTCGGAATGCTGGTCTTGGGTGCGTGGGAATTATTGTGAGATGATTTGAGTATCAATATTTCCCGACTTATTTCATTGTTTCGCCGAATTAAAACAGGGCGCAGTCAAAAGTAGGACTGGGAACAGAATTATGCTCAAAGTTCTGTAGCCATTTGAGGCTTGGTTCGTGCAGGCGAAGGTTGTGGTATGCGTTTTTGGGGTATGGGGTTGTGCTGATCCGGCACAGCCCCGCCGCAATCGGCACAGCACCAAGGCGGGGCATGCCTAGCATGGCGGCATGCGAGAGAAGCCCTGTTATGCCTGAAGTTTGCCTCAGGAAGATGCAAAGCCATTTCATTGGCGGTGCGCAGCGCACGGTGAGGGATCTGCCGATCCAGCACAGGGAGGTGGTGCGCAACGGCGGCGAGCGGCCGCTGGACATGAATGGCAGCTATGCCGTGGGCCAGATGTACGCCATGGAGTACCGGCTGGCGCGTCCGCGCAGCCCCCTGCCGGTGCTGCTGTGGCACGGCGGCGGCATGACAGGGGCGCAGTGGGAGTCCACGCCCGATGGGCGCCAGGGCTGGCTGTGGCGCCTGCTGGAGGCCGGCCATGACGTGGTGGTCTGCGATGCCGTGGAGCGCGGCCGCGCGGGCTGGGCGATGTTCCCCGAGATCTATGCCGAGGCGCCCGTGTTCCGCAGTGCCGAGGAGGCGTGGACGCTGTTTCGCATAGGCCATGGTGCGCCTTCGGGCGGCGGTGTGGGCGAGCCCTTCGTCGGCCAGCGGTTTCCGCATGAGAATTTTGGTGCCCTGGTGCGGCAGATGGTGCCGCGCTGGCTGGGGCATGAGGCCATGGCCATGGCGGCCTATGACGCGCTGCTGGAGCAGTTCGGCCCCTGTGTGGTGATGGGCCACAGCCAGGGCGGTGGCTTTGCCGCGCATGCGGCCATCCGCAAGCCGCACCTGGTGCGCGCCGTGGTGGGGGTGGAGCCTACGGGCATGCCGGTGGTGCAAGAAGGGCAGCAGGGGCAACAGGGGCAGGAGGGGGCGGATGCGTTCGCGCCTGCCTCGGCCATCCCGCACCTGGCGGTGTGGGGCGACCATTTCGCGCACAGCCCGCAGTGGCAGAAGTACCGCGCGCAGACCGATGTGTATTGGCAGCTGCTGCGCCGCCTGGGCGGCCGTGCCGAGGTGCTGGACCTGCCGGCCGCAGGCATTACCGGCAATTCGCATTTCTGCATGCTGGACACCAATGGCGACGAGGTGCTGGGCCGGGTGCTGGCCTGGCTGGAGCGCCTGGGCCGGTGACTGGCGGGTTACTGGCGGGTCACTGGCGGGTCACTGGCCAGTGACTGGCCGGTCCTGGTCCCGAAGAATTTCAACGAGGAGAAAAATCTCATGCAACGCCGCAATTTCATGATCCGCAGCCTGTCTGCAACCACGGCGGCCCTGGCCCTGGGCGCCCTGGCGCCCGCGCAGTCGGCCCTGGCGGCCGATGCCGGCTGGCCCACGGCCGAGCCCATCCGCCTGATCGTTCCGTTCCCGCCCGGCGGCACGGCCGATGTGGTGAACCGCCTGTTCGCGCAGCAGCTGGGCAAGGTGCTGGGCGCCTCGGTGATCGTGGAGAACAAGGCGGGTGCCGGTGGATCGCTGGGCACGCGCTTCGTGGCCGATGCCAAACCGGACGGCTATACGCTGCTGGGCGCCACGTCCAGCACGCACGGCACGAATCCGGCCGTCTACACCAAGCTGCCCTATGACGCGGTGAAGGACTTCACGCCCATCACCCAGGTGATCACGGTGCCGGGCGTGCTCAGCGTGCATCCCTCGGTCAAGGCGGCGAATCTGAAGGAGCTGATCGCGCTGGCCAAGGCGCAGCCGGGCCATCTGTCGTATGCGTCCTCGGGCGCGGGCGGGCTGGGCCATCTGGCCATGGAGCTGTTCAAGGCCAAGGCGGGCGTGCAGATCATGCATGTGCCCTACCGCGGTGCAGGCCCGGCCTTCACCGATCTGATCGGCGGCCAGGTGTCCATGCTGTGGGAGCCGCTGCCGGCCTCGCTGCCGCACATCAAGTCCGGCAAGATCCGCCCGCTGGCCGTGGCCACGGCCCAGCGCAGCAGCGAGCTGCCCGATGTGCCGACCTTTGCCGAGTCCGGCGTGCCCGGCTATGCCGTGCAGGCCTGGAACGGCCTGCTGGCGCCCAAGGGCCTGCCCAAGGACATCCGCGACAAGCTGCACAAGGCCAGCGTGCAGGCCCTGGCCGATCCGCAACTGCGCCAGCGCCTGGCGGAGCTGGGCGGCACGGTGGTGGCCAATACGCCGGAGCAGTTCGGCGCGGTGATCCTCAAGGATGTGACGACCTGGAAGCAGGTGGCCGCTTCGTCGCAGATCAGCCTGGACTGATGCGGCGGGCACCGGGGAAAGCCCTGTGTCCCGGCGCCCACGGGTGGCGGGGCCAGGCGTTGTGACGGTGCCATAGTCCGGGGGTGGCGGTCCGGGCGCGTTGCCTGCGGCCGCGCACAAGGCCGCGAACAAGGCGAACCGCCTGACCTGCCGCTCTCAAGCCATGGACATCAACCTCATCCGCAATTTCGTAGAGATCGTGGACGCCCGCAGCCTCAGCGCTGCGGCGCGCAAGCGCGATATCACGCGCTCCAAGGTGAGCAAGGAGCTCAAGTCGCTGGAGACGGCGCTGGGCGTGACCCTGCTGCACCGCACGACGCGCAGCTTTTTGCTGACGGCGGCGGGCGAGGTGCTGTACGAGCATGGGCGCAGCATCATCCAGGAGGTGGAGGCGGCGCAGGGCGCCATCGACGCGCTGCAGCATGTGGTGACGGGCTCGGTGCGGCTGAGCATTCCCACGGGCCTGGGCGAGCTGTACCTGGCCGACATGCTGCTGGCCTTCCAGAAGCGGCACCCGCAGGTGCGCATCCGCGTGCTGTTCTCCAACCGGGTGAGCGATCCCATGAGCGCCCAGGTGGATGTGGCCGTGCGCGTGGCGCGCGACGTGCAGGAGCACCTGGTGGCGCGCGATCTGGGGCCGGTGGGCTTTGGCCTGTACGCCAGCAGCGCCTATGCCAAGGCGCGGCCGTTCCACGACCCCGCCGAGATTCCCCACGGCGTGTTGCTGACGCCGCCCGGCGACGGCAAGACCTATGCCGTCTCGGTGAAAAAGGGGCAGCAGGAGATTGCACTCAAGTGCGAGCCCTGCATCACCAGCGAGCATTTCCCCTTCCTCAAGCAGTCCATGCTCCGGGGCAGCGGCGTGGCCACCTTGCCCAACTACATGGTGATGGACGAGCTGCGATCGGGCGCCGTGCAGCGCGTGTGCCCGGACTGGACGGTGTCCGGCCTGGGCGACAGGCTGTACATCATCACGGCCGAGGACCGGCGGCCCTCGCATGCCGTCAAGGTGATGACCGAGTTCCTCAGGGCCAGCCTGCTGCGCTTCGTGGAGCAGGCCGGGGAGCCCGGCCCTTAGCGCCTCGGCTCACCAGTTCTTCAGTTCTCCAGCGCAATCGCGTTGTCCGCGATCACCTTGCGCCACATCTGGCCGTCAGCGGCCAGGAAGTCGTCGAGCTGGGCCTGGGTCTGGGGCTTTCTGGCGGCCAGGGTCTGGTTGCCCAGGGCACTGGCGAACTCGGGGTTGAGCATGACCTTGTTGACGGCGGCCTGCAAGGTGTTGCGCGCGTCCGCTGGCGTGCCTGCGGGCACGGCAATGCCGAACCAGGTGGAGGCCCTGAAGCCCGGCACGCCCGATTCGGCAATGGTGGGCGTCTGCGGCAGGAACTGCGAGCGCTCGGGCCCGGTGGTGGCAATGGCCACCAGCTTGCCGGCCTTGATGTGGGGCAGGGAGGTGCCGGCCACGTCCACCATGAGCTGGGTGTCGTTGGCCATGAGGGCGGTGAGGGCCGGCGCGCTGCCGTTGAAGGGAATGTGGGTGGCGGCCACGTCCAGGCGGGACTTGATCAGCTCGGTGGTCAGCTGCAGCGGGTTGCCCAGGCCGACCGAGCTGTAGTTGAGCTTGCCCGCGTGGGCCTTGGAGTAGGCCTTGAGGTCGGCCACGTTTTTGATGCCGGTCTGGCTGTTGGTGACCAGCACCAGCGGGGCCTCGGCCAGGATGTTGGTGAGCTTCAGCTCCCGGTCGGGGTTGTAGCTGAGCTTCTTGTAGAGCAGGGGGTTGAGGACCATGCTGGCATTGCTGGCCAGCAGCAGGGTGTAGCCATCGGCCGGCGAGCGCGCCACGGCCGAGGCGGCAATCATGGTGTTGGCGCCCGGCCGGTTCTCCACGACCACGGACTGCTTGAGCTCCGTGGACAGGTGCGTGGCCAGGGTGCGGGCGAGAACGTCGACCGAGCCGCCCGGCGCATACGGGGCGATGAGCTTGATGGGCTTGCTGGGGTAGTCGGACTGGGCGAACCCGGGGGCTGCGGCTGCGGTGGCCGCAGCGGCAAGCAGCAATGCAATGGCCTTGTTCATGCGTTGTCTCCTTCTCTTTCGGTGTTGGCGGGTTCAGATCTTGCGCTGCGTCGCGCCCCAGTGGGCGTCGCGCAGCTTTCTTTTGGCGATCTTTCCGTTGTCGTCGCGGGGCAGGCGCTGGAAGACGAAGCTGCGTGGCAGCTTGTAGGCCGCCAGCCGGCCGCGCAGCCATTCTTTCAGTTCGGCCTCGGGCAGTGTGCCTGACTGGCCGGGCTCGACCAGGGCCAGCAGCCGTTCGCCGTACTCGGCATCGGGCACGCCGATGACGGCGCAGTCTGCTATGCCGGGGTGCTTGAGCAGCTCGTTCTCAATCTCGGCCGGGTAGATGTTCACGCCGCCGGAGATCACCATGTCCGAGTCGCGGTCGCAGACGTAGAGAAAGCCTTCTTCGTCCAGGTAGCCCATGTCGCCCAGGGTGATGAGGCCGCCCTGGTCCACCTTGCGGCGGGCCTCTTCGTTGCCCTTGTAGGTGAAGTCGGCATAGGCGGGCTGGCGCACGTAGATCAGGCCCACCTCGCCCGTGGGCAGGCCCTGGCCCTGCCTGTCGAGGATGCGGACTTCGGCGTCCTGCAGCGGCAGGCCCGCGCTGCCGGGGTGGGTGAGGGCCTCGGCCGAGCCGATGAAGGTGACCAGGCCCGATTCGCTGGAGGCATAGGTCTCGTTGATGATGGGCCCCATCCACTCGATCATGGCCTTCTTGACCTCGGGCGCGCAGGGCGAGCCGGTGGAGGCGATGAAGCGCAGCGAGGAGATGTCGTAGCGCTCGCGCACCTCGCGCGGCAGCCGGAGCAGGCGCACGTACATGATGGGCACCATGTAGGCCGTGTCGATGCGGTGCTCCTGCACCAGCTGCAGGAAGCGCTCGGGGTCGAAGCGCTGCTCCAGCACCACCAGCTCGCTGAGCATGAGCGCGTTCTGGAAGTACAGGCTGGGCGCGCTGTGGTAGATGGGCGCGGTCAGCAGGGTGCGCGCGCCGGGCTGCAGGCCGTAGGCGGTGGCGATCAGCGCCTGGTTCACGGCCAGGCGCCGGGGCAATTCTTCCACGGGAAACGCCTTGCGCAGCACGCCCTTGGGGCGGCCCGTGGTGCCCGATGTATAGGCCATGTGGCCGCGCGGCGCGACCAGCGGGCCGTCGTAGGGTGCCTGGGCGGCCAGCCAGGTTTCGTAGTCCAGCTCCGGCTCGCGTGCGTGGGCGACGCGCCGGGGCAGGTCCGCATAGAGTTCGCCCTTGAGGCCGTCGAGCAGGTCCTGGCTGGTGATGAGGGCGCGGGCGCCGCTGTCGGCCAGGATGTAGTCGATCTCCGTGGCCGTGAAATGCCAGTTGATGGGACAGTAGTAGATGCCCGCAATGCGGCAGGCATGGACCACGTCGGCGTATTCGATGCCGTTGCGCAGGAAGACGGCCAGCACGTCGCCTTCGGCCAGGCCCAGGCTGCGCAGGCCCTGGGCCAGCTGGCGGCCGCGCTGCTGCTGGGCGGCGCCGGTCAGCGTGCGCTGTTCGAAGACCAGGGTGGAATGGGGCGTGGCGGCGGTGCTCATGTGGGCGTGGCCTCCTGCTCCCCATCGTTGACGTTGGGCTGGTTGGCGGCCTTGGCCATCTGCCGGGCGCGCGCCCAGTCGGCATCGTCCCAGGCCTGGTATTCGGTGAAGTAGGCGCCGTTGGCCAGGGCGTCGCCGCCGTCCAGCGTGATGGTCTGGCCGTTGAGCCAGGTGTTGCCCGGGGCCAGGATGAAGGCGGCCATGTTGCCGATGTCCTCGCCCGTGCCCAGGCGGCGCGTGGGGTTGTCCAGGCGGCGGCGGTCGGCCGAGTCCTCGTTGCCGTCGATCCTGGGGCGCAGGCGCTGGCTGGCGCCCTGGGTGGGAATCACGCCCGGTGCAATCGCGTTGAACCGTATGCGCTTGGGACCCCATTCCACGGCCAGCGATTTGGTCATGGCGTCCAGCCCGGCCTTGGACATGGCCGAGGGCACGACGAAGGGCGAGCCCGTGTCCACCCAGGTGACGACGATGGACAGCACCGAGCCCGGCAGCCCTTCGGCGATCCAGCGGCGGCCCACGGCCTGGGTGACGTAGAAGGTGCCTCGGAAGACGATGTCCGATATGGCATGGAAGCCGTTGATGCTCAGGTCCTCGGTGCGGCTGACGAAGTTGCCGGCCGCGTTGTTGACCAGGCTCGTCAGCGGGCCGTGTTCGGCCCAGATGCGGTCGATGACGGTGTGCACGGCCTCGGGCTGGCGAATGTCGAGTTCATGCGCAAAGGCCTGCGCGCCCGTGTCGTTGCTCAGCATCTCGCAGGCCTGCTGCACCACGGAATGCCGCCGGCCGCACAGGTGCAGCTCGGCACCCAGCTCCGCCAGCTTGGCCGCCATGGCCAGGCCCAGCCCCGTGCCGCCCCCGGTGATCAGGACGCGCTGGCCCTGGAATAGATTGGCTTCGAACATGCTTGTCTCCTTTTGCTTTCACTCTAGGGAGACAGGGGCGGCTGGCAAAGGAGGGTGGTGGAACGCGGTTGGTTCCGTGGTGGAAACAATGGGCTTGTGTTTTGGGGCTGTGCCCCCGGCTTGTCAGCGAGTGCAGGGGGGCTCATTTCTCCCTGCCGGGTGGTTGTTTTTCGAGGCCGGGTCTCGGCCCGGCGGCCGACTGCCCTTTCTTGATTCGCCAAGAAAGGTCAGGTCAAAGAAGGCGACCCGGATGTCCGCGACCCTCCGCTTCGCTGCGGGCACGGGCATACGGGTTGGGCTCCGTAGAACAGCCGGTGTTTCACGGCGCAGCCTTGTGCCCGGCCTTTCCAGCTGCGCTGCGCAGGTCTGCCACCTGGGCGGCGGTCACATCGGCAGGCTGGCCGCCCAGGGCCGTGCGGGTGTAGTTGGCCAGGGCGGCGACTTCGCCATCGGTCAGTTCCTGCATGAAGCCGGGCATGCCGGGCAGGGGCGTGGGGCCCTGCTGGGTGGCCGGGTGCTTGGGCAGGCCGACGAGGATGGCCAGCACCAGGTTGCGGGCGTCGGCCTGGCGCACGGTGCTGTTGCCCTTGAGCGGGGGCATGGTGAGGCTGCGGCCCAGGCCCTCGCTGCCGTGGCAGCTGGCGCACAGCGCCATGTAGTGGCCCCGGCCCGCGTCCAGCGTGCCCGCGCCGTTGCCGGTGCCGGAATCCGGGGACACGGCGGCCGGCAGGGGCTGGGGCGCGGGCGGGTTGTCGCCCAGCAGGAAGGTGGACAGCGCCGTCATGTCCTCGGCCGTGAGGTACCGGGTGCTGTTGGCGATGACCTCGTGCATTTCATCGAAGGCGCTGCCGTGGGCCGAGAAGCCCGTCTGCAGGAACTGGGCCATGCCCTCGCGCGTCCAGCCGCGTGCGGCCAGGGCTTCGGCGGTGATGCCGGGGGCCGTGAACAGCGACAGCGTGCCGCCCTGCAGCCAGCGGTCCTTCTGCATCTGGCCGAACATGCCGCGCGGCGTGTGGCATTCGGCGCAGTGGCCCATGACATTGCCCAGGTACTGCCCGCGCAGCCAGGCCGGGCTCTGGCCCTGCGAGCCTACGGGCAGGGGAGCGCTGGACAGGAACAGCGTCTTCCAGCCGAACATCAGCACGCGCAGGTTGAAGGGGAAGGGCAGGGCGGGCTTGGTGTTGGGCTGGGCCACGGGCCGGATGTTCATCAGGTAGCCGTAGATCAGGTCCGAGTCTTCGCGGCTCATCAGGTGGTAGGAGGCATAGGGCATGGCCGGGTAGAGCTGGCGCCCGCCCGGCGCCGTGCCGCGGGTGACGGCGGCGTGGAATTCCTCGGCCGTCCAGCGGCCTATGCCGTGGTCCGGGTCGGGGGTGATGTTGGTGCCGTAGAGGGTGCCGAAGGGCGTGGGCAGGGGCTTGCCGCCCGCAAAGGGCTGGCCTTCCCGGGCGCCACCCATGCCACCCACCCCGTCATGGCAGGCCATGCAGTCGGCGGCGCGCGCCAGGTACAGGCCTTGGGCCAGCTGCTGGGGGCTGCGGTGCACGGCCTGCGGCTCGCGCTGTGGCACATGGGGCCGGTTGCCCCAGACGGCGGCAATGGCAAACAGCACGGCCAGCAGCAGGAGGATGAGCAGCACGCGG
>NZ_JTKZ01000025.1:0-9394 GCF_000799035.1 Delftia sp. ZNC0008 | reverse complement strand
CTGCCTCAACCGCAGGCCGGCTCGTCCACGCGGTAGCAGTCCCTGAGGAACACCGGCAGGTCGTTGGCCGGCGGCACGAAGGGCACCTGGTACATCATGTCGCTGACAAAGCCACGGTGGTAGCTGCCATGGTTCACCACATGCAGCACGATCTGCTCGCGCGTCATGGCGCCCTGCCCGCCGCCCACGAACTCGAAGTGCACGACCTTCGCCAGTTCCTCGTCCGGGCATGCGTCGACGAACTCCACATACCAGCGGTCCATTGCCTGCACGGATTCCCACAGCGCCTGCAGCGTGGGCGTGTGGTCGGTGTTGCGCATGGTGTAGCCATGCTTGCGGCCCTGCAGGTGGTGCCTGAAGATGTCCTCCACCACAAGGACGTGGTTCAGCGTGCGCACCATGTTGCCGAAGCTCGTGGGGCGCTGCTTCAAGGCCTCGCCTTCGGGCAGCTCCATCACGCTCTTGAAGGTCAGGCCGTTGGCCCAGGCCTTGTAGCGCACCAGCATTTTCAGGTTGGCCCTGGCCGATGAGACGGGAGCGCGCGGGCTCTCCTGGATCGCTGTCATTCGTGGGTTCCTTCGGTGTGGATCAAAGGCCGCGCAGTGCGCCTTCGACATGGGTGCGCGCCGTGCCGCCCACCCAGACCTGGCCCGTGCCGTCACGGGTCAGGAAGATGCGGCCGTCACGGCCCAGGCAGCGGCCCTGGGCGGCAACGTAGTCGCTGTCCATCACCCCCGTCGCAAACAGCCACTGCGCCAGCGAGGCGTTGAGGCTGCCGGTGACGGGGTCTTCGACGATGGCGCCCTGGTGATCGGAGAAGAAGGCGCGCACCTCGCAGGCGGCAGGGCTGGCACCGCCGACACCCCTGGCATAGGGCCCCACCACGCCCACGTCCATGCGCGTGGGCCACTGCCGGGCCGGGTCCAGCGCCAGCACCTGCTCGGCCGAGGCCAGGCGGATGCCCAGCCAGCCGGGGCCGTTGTCTATCCACGAGGCGGCCTGCACCTCTTCGGCGGTGATGCCCAGCATGCGCAGCGCGGCATCCAGCTCGTCGGCGGTGGGCGCGCCAAAGCGCAGCATGGGCGGCGCGGCGAATGCCAGCCGCCCATGCTCCTGCCGTATCTGCACCAGGCCCGCCCCGCACTCCTGGACGATGTGGCCTGCGTTCCTGGGCGCACCGCGCTGGGACAGCCAGGCATGGCAGCTGCCCAGCGTGGGATGGCCGGCAAAAGGCATCTCCCGGTCCAGCGTGAAAATCCTCACGCGGTAGTCGGCCTGCGCCTGCGTGGGCGGCAGCAGGAACGCGGTTTCGGAGAGGTTGAACCAGCGTGTCAGCTGCTGCATCTGTGTGGTGGTCAGCGCCTGCCCACCGGTGATCACGGCCAGCGGATTGCCGGACAGCGGGCCGCTGGCGAAAACGTCGACCATATGAACGGCAATGCTCATGAAGACAGTCCTTGTTGCATGGGAAGGAAAAGAAGGGGAAACGGACGGCGGTCCCGATCTGCGCTACGGCCGCACATCGGCGCGATGCACCACATGGACCTTGTTGCCGTCGGGGTCGCGCAGGTAGGCACCGTAGTAGCCATCGCCGTAATGAGGTCGCTGGCCGGGCGGGCCTTCGTCGCTTCCGCCACGCGCCAGGCCGGCGGCATGGGCCGCATCCACCGCCTCGGGCGACGGCGCCAGAAAGGCCGCCATGCTGCCGTTGCCCGCCGTGGCCGGCTCGCCGTTGAAGGGGCTGTAGACATAAAAGCGCGGCAAGGAAGCCTGCGGCGCCACCCAGCACAGCGCGGCCGGCCCGCCATCGGGCTGGACGGCGCGGCGCTGCAGTCCCAGCGGGGAAAGCACCGCGTCATAGAAGCGGCCGGCCCGCTCGAGATCACGGGCGCCGACGGTGATGTGGCTGAACATGGGGTGAACGTTACACTATCGATAAATGAAATAGTGTCACGGCACACTCTTTTTTTCCTTGCCCCGACCATGCTCCTGCCCTCCCCCTGGACACCCCGTCTTGCGCGCATTGAAGCCAGTGCCGCCGAGCGGCTGGCGCGCGCCCTGGCCGACGACATCGTCGAAGGCCGGCTGGCCGGCGGCGACCGCCTTCCCGCCCACAGAGACCTGGCCGACAGGCTGCAGATCGGCCTGGGCTCGGTGACCAGGGCCTATGCGCTGCTGGAGCGCCGGGGGCTGACGCGCAGCGTCAAGGGCCGGGGCACCTTCGTGGCCGCCCGGCGGACGCAGGGCGGCGAGGCCATCGACCTGTCCTCCAACGCGCCGCCGGCCGCCATCAGCGAACGCCTGCTGGCGCGCACGCTGACCGCGATTGCGCGCCGCATCGATGCCGATCACTTCAATTCCTACGCGCCGCCGGGCGGACATGCGGAGCATCGCCGCGTGCTCGCGCGCTGGCTGCAGACGCTGGGCCTGAACGTGGAACCCGGCCACATGGTGCTGACCAGCAGCGCGCGCCAGGCGCTGTCCCTGGCCCTGGACCTGGTCTGCCAGCCCCGGGGCCGGCTGCTGACCGAGCGCATCACCTACCCCGGCGCCATTGCCCTGGCCCGGCGCAAGGGCTGCGCCCTGCAGGGCCTGGCCATGGACGCGCAGGGCCTGCTGCCGCAGGCGCTGGCCGAGGCGCTGCACGGCATTCCCGCCGCCGAAGGCAAGGTGCTCTACCTCACCCCCACGCTGCACAACCCGACCACGGCCACCATGGGCGCGGAGCGCAGGCGGGCGATCGTGGATATCTGCCGGAACGCAGGCGCCTGGATCATCGAGGACGGCGTGTATGCCGCCTGCTCGCCAGATCACGCGCGCCTTGCGCACCTGGCGACCCTGGCGCCCGAGATCACCCTGCATGTGAACGGGCTGTCCAAGTCGCTGGGCCCGGGGCTGCAGGTGGGCACGCTGGTGCTGCCGCCAGCGCTGTGCGGCGCCGCGCTGGCGACGCTGCAGGAGCTGTCCATGGCGCCTTCGGCCCTGTCATGCGCCGTGGTCGATGAATGGCTGTCCCAGGGAGTGGTCGCCTCCCTGCAGGCCGACCTGCGCCATGAGGCACAGCGGCGCGTGCGGCTGGCCGCATCGCACCTTGCCCCACACCTGGGCGACAGCCGCCTGGTACTGCACCCCGAGGCCTACAACGCCTGGCTGCCCATGGAGCGCGAGGCCGCCGACCGCCTGGTGTCGGCCGCAGCGGCGCTGGGCGTGACGCTGACCGATCCGGGCTCGCTGATGGTGGAGCCGCACGACCGTGCCAGCGGGCTGCGCATCTGCCTGGGCGCCCCAGGCCTGGACGACCTGGACGGCGCCCTGGCGCAATTGGCCAGGCTGCTTACTGCGGAGCCCTGAGCTTGTTCTGCAGCGCCCTGGCCACGGCACCCAGCACGGGCACCTTGGCAAAGATTTCCTCCACCGGGTCCCAGAAATCGCGGTGCACTGCCACCAGTCCCTGCGCATCGAACTCCAGGTAGCTGGTGCCGCAGATGTGCATGGGCTGGCCCGATGCCCTGACAAAGCCCAGCTCCCACAGCAAAAAGCCGCTGTCCCCCTGCACCGCGCCCTGGCTGACGGCGAAGCGGGGCCGGTCCAGTTGCTCGAACATGTGGGCGAACACGCGCTGTATCGCTGCGTGGCCGCGCACATCGTTGAACGGGTCCTTGAACCGGGCCTGTTCCGCATAGAGGGCCAGCAGCGCCGGCAGGTTGTCGCGGCGCAGCGCCTCATAGGCCTGGGCCAGCCGGTCCAGTCGGGGATCGCCGAGGGCAGTGCTCATCGGTTTCAGGCTCCTGTGATGCGGCGAACCGCCGAGAAATACCAGGCATCGGGCAGGCAGCGCAGCAGCCGCACCCAGCGCGTGAAGCGGCGCGGAAAATTCATCTCGAAGCGCCCCTGTGCCCAGCCCTGCAGCATGTGCCGGGCGGCCTCGTCGGCACCGATCAGGGCCGGCATGCTGAAGCTGTTTTGCGCCGTCAGCGGCGTATCGACAAAGCCGGGGTTGATGATGGACACGCCCAGGCCCGGGCCGTGCAGGTCCAGGTAGAGGTTTTCTGCCAGGTTGTTGAGCGCCGCCTTGGTAGGACCGTAGGCCAGGGACATGGGCAGCCCGCGATAGCCTGCCACCGAGCCGACCAGGGCCAGATGCCCCTGGCCGGCCTCCAGCAGCATGGGCAGCACGGCATCGAGCAGGTGCAGCGCGCCGCCATAGTTCACGGCCAGGTGGCGCTGCATCTCGGCTAGGTCGAACTCGGTGGCGCGCTGGGGCCGGTAGTGGCCGGCGCAGTACACCACCAGGTCGGGCGCCCTGCCCACATGGGCCCGCACGGCACGGGCTGCCTGTGCCACGGCCTGGGCATCGGTCACGTCCAGCGGCAGGGCCAGGCAGCCTTCGCGGCCGCGCACGAAATCCTGCAGCGCACCGCCATGCCGCGCAGAGACAATCACGCGCGCGCCCTGGCCGTGCAGCGCTTCGGCCGTGGCGCGCCCTATGCCCGAGGAGGCGCCCAGAAGCCATGCCGAGCGGCCCTTCCAGTCGCGCAGCGGCGGGTTCAGCCGGCGGGATAACAGTGGCATGGCCATCACTCCTTGATGATGGCCAGCGTCACGTCGCCCAGGTGCAGGCCGAGCTTGCTCATGGCCGTGCGGTTGAGCAGGGTGCGCCCGTCCATCAGGTACATCCAGTCGTCCATGCTGACGTTCCAGACCCTTCCGTCCACGGGCAGGGCCAGCACGTAGCTCCAGCGGATGGCATTGCCCGCGCTCTGGCCCTGGGCCTCGCCCACCACGTCGTCGGCCCGGCCGCTGTAGCGGCCCTCGCCCAGGTGGCGGATATGCCAGATGCGCTGCTGCGTGCTGCCGTCGCTGTAGACGAAGTGCTCATCGAGCGTGCCCTCGTCGCCATTCCAGCGGCCCGTCATGCGCACGGTGAATCGCTTGACCACCTTGCCCGAGCGGTCCGTGAACATGCCGTGGGCCGTCAGCGGCCCGTTGAAGTACTGGCGCAGGTCCAGCGTCGGCTGCTCCTTGGCGTAGTCCTGCACGGAAGGACCGGCGCAGCCCGCCAGAGACAGCGCCAATGCCGCCCCCAGGCAGGCGCGCCGCAGTGGTGAAAACGAAGCGCAGTGGGTGATGTGGCTCATGTGTGCCTCCAGGAAGAATGCAGTCGCTCGGCGCGCCAAAGCAGCCCGGCCGCCGCCAGTTTGAGCAGGCAGGGCAGCCCGCCATAGGCCCAGGCCAGGGCCTGCAGGCCGGCCGGATCGGTGCTGCCGCTGCGGTAGCCCGCAACGGACAGCAGGGGCAGGGCCAGGCCCGCGGCCAGGGCCAGGTTGAGCTTGGTGGCGCAGGTCCACCACCCCAGGTAGCGGCCCTCGCCCTGGCCGCCCTGGCCGGACTCGTGGATCACGCCCGTGAGCAGTGCGCCCGGCAGGGCCAGATCCGCGCCCAGGGCCAGCCCGCTGGCCAGGCAGATCACGGCGAAGGCCAGGCCGTCACCCGTGCCCAGCCAGGGCGTGAAGCCGAAGGCCAGCACGCTGGCCAGCATGCCCGCGCGCCAGCTGGGCGCCAGGCCCCAGCGCGAGACGGCCTTCACCCACAGCGGCAGGCCCAGGGCCGCCGCGCCAAAAAAACACAGCAGCAGCAGGGGCTGCATCCCGGGCACCTGCAATCTGTCGGCCACGAAGAAGGGCAGCAAGGTGGCCGGAATGGCCGCGGCCACGCCGTTGACCATGAAGACGGCCAGCAGCCGGCGAAAGCCGGCATCCGCCCATGGTGAGATCCGAGAGGTGTCCGCCGTGGCCTGCTGCGGCAGCGCCACCGGAGCCTTGAGCCGGTACAGCCCCACCAGCCCCAGCGCCAGCCCCAGCGCCAGCACGGCGCTGGTGGTGTCGAACCCCAGCCAGGCCGGCAACACGCTGGCCAGCAGCACACCGCCCAGCGTAGCGCCCTCGCGCCAGGCCGTGACGCGGGCCCGCCAGGCGGGCTGCCCGCCCCAGCGCGTGCCCCAGGCCTGGTGGACGATGGTGACGAAGCTGTAGGCCAGCGTGCACACCAGCAGGCTGCAGGCCAGCCAGCCCAGCATGGCGGCCTGGGCACCGCGCGGCGGATGCCACAGCGCCCAGAAGCCCAGGACCATCAGCAGGCTGGCCAGTGCAGCCGCCCACCACGCTGGCCGCATGCCCCGGCGCAGCAGCCGGTCGGCCTGGCGGCCGATGGCGGGGTCCACCAGGGCATCGAAGGCACGCGTGGCCAGCAGCACCGCGCCCAGCCCCGCCAGCGGCGCACCGGCCACGCTGGCGTAGTGGTAGGGCAGGTTCACATACAGCGGCAGGGACACGAACGCCAGCGGCGCGGCCAGGCCGCCATAGGCCAGCCCTGTGCGCCAGGGCAGCAAGGGGGCGGCGGCAGGGTGCGAGGCCATGGCGTGGTCCCGGGCGCTCAGGATTGGCCCAGCAGCGAGCTGCGCATGGCAGGTGCCGAGGTCTGGGGCGCGAGCCAGATGCCGAAGAACAGGCGCGCATAGTCGGCATCGCGCAGCTGTGCAGTCTGGCGGCCGTTGTGGAAGAAGCGCACCTCGCCCTGGCCGTCGTTCAGGCCCAGCAGCCGGTCCTGGGCCGCCACATCGGGAAATGCCTGCTTCATCAGCGCCAGCCATTGGCGGGACTGCTCCTCGGTGAAGCCGTCGACCCTGCGCATTTCGGCGATGGAGCGCTCGGCGATGGCCGCGCCTTCGAGCTTGCGGTCATAGACCAGCTCCAGCGCGAACGGGTGGCGGGCGTAGTCTTCGGGCACAAAGCCCGGTGCGGCCCACAGCCGTGCCTCGTACACGCGCAGGCCGAAAAAGCGCAGCACGCCCGTGCCCACCAGGCGCGCGGCCGGCAGGGCGCTGCGCAGTTCGGCCGGAAGGTCGGCAGTCGGAGTCTTGGCGTGGAGTTCGTTGGGCATGGCGATCAGTGAAGGGACAAGGGCGCAGGCGGCGCCCCAGGCCAGCGCCTGGCGGCGCGGCATGTGACGTGGTGGCGATTTCATGGCAGGGGCCTGCGCAGCGTGAACTGGACGACATCGGTGTTGCCGGTGTCGAAGGCCGCCTCGCAGTAGGCGAGATAGAAGGTCCAGATGCGCACGAAGCGTTCGTCAAAGCCCTGGGCCCGCACGGCGTCGAGGTGGTGATCGAAGGCCTGGCGCCAGCGCCGCAGCGTCTCCGCATAGTCGCGGCCGAAGGCCATGCGGCGCTCCACCACCAGGCCGGCGCGCCGTGCCTCCTGCTCGAAGGCAGGAATGCTGGGCAGCAGCCCGCCCGGAAAGATGTACTGCTGGATGAAGTCGGTGGAGCGCAGATAGCGCGCGAACAGGTCCTCGCGCAGCGTGATGGTCTGTATGCAGGCCAGGCCCCCGGGCTTGAGGCAGTCGCGCAGCGTCTGGAAGTAGCCGCGCCAGTATTCGCGGCCCACGGCCTCGAACATCTCGATGGAGACGATGGCGTCGAAGGGCTCGCCCGCATGCCGTGCCGGCAGGTCGCGGTAGTCCTGGTAGCGCAGCTCCACGGCGTCGGCCAGGCCGGCCTGCCGCATGCGCTGCTGTCCCCAGGCCAGTTGCTCGCGCGACAGCGTCACGCCCGTGACCCGGGCGCCGAACTCCTGCGCCGCCGCCTCGGCCAGCCCGCCCCAGCCGCAGCCGATCTCCAGCAGGCGCTGGCCGGGCTGCAGCCGCACCTCGTCCAGCGTGCGCCTGAGCTTGGCCTGCTGGGCGTCCTGCAGGTCGGCGTGGCGCAGCGATTCACCCGTGCGCCCCTGGAACCAGGCGGCGCTGTAGCTCATGCCGGGGTCCAGCCACAGGCGGTAGAAATCGTTGCCCAGGTCGTAGTGGGCATGGATGTTCCTGGCGCTGCCGGCCCGCGTATTGCGCTGCAGCAGGTGGCGCAGGCGGTAGCCCAGCCGGCCCCACCAGCTGCCGTACACCAGGCTTTGCACATGGTCGCGGTTGGCCATGCACAGGCGCAGCAGGGCGGCCAGATCGGGGCTGTCCCATTCGCCGGCGATATAGCCTTCGGCCAGGCCGATGTCGCCCGATTTCAGGGTGCGCTCCAGCGCCCGCCAGTCGTGCAGCACGCAATGCGCGTCGGCAGCCCCCGACGGCGGACGGGGCAGGTGCAGCAGGCGGCCATCGGGCTGCTCCAGGTCCAGCTGCCCGTGGGGCAGGCGTTCGAGCAGGTTCAGCACACGGCGTGCCCGCGCAGGCGTGCGGCGCGGCGCTGCGGCGGTGGGGCTCAGCAGGGGGGCGGCGGTAGTGTTCATCTTGTGACGAAGCGCTTGGGCGCGGAGGGTTTGCCATGGAAAGGCACGCGCTTGGCCCAAAGGCGCAGCGCGTGCCAGTGGATGCGGGCGACCACGCCCAGCGTCATCAAAGGGGTGCCGAAGAAGGCGCGGCGCACGGCGGCGGCATCCAGCACCTGCAGCACGCCGCCCACGCTGGTCTGCAGCAGCGGGCCGTCCTCGTCATGCAGGTCCACGCGTGCCAGGGTGCGGTCTTCGCTGCGTTCGAAGCGGAAGCGGTACTCGCCGCGCACCTCGCAGAACGGCGAGA
The DNA here is from genome assembly GCF_000799035.1 of Delftia sp. ZNC0008. Lineage (NCBI taxonomy): Bacteria > Pseudomonadati > Pseudomonadota > Betaproteobacteria > Burkholderiales > Comamonadaceae > Delftia > Delftia sp. ZNC0008. The sequence goes on along the minus strand of NZ_JTKZ01000025.1, from coordinate 817 downwards.
CGTGGAATTGCTTGCGCGCCACCTGCTCGCGGCCCCAGGCCAGGTCCGGCCCCGCCAGCAGATAGGCATGGCGCTCGCCAAAGGTGTTGTTGACCTCGGCCAGCACGGCGGCCAGCGACCCGTCGGCGCGGTGCGCATACCAAAAGCTCACGGGCTTGAACACGTAGCCCAGCACGCGCGGAAAGGTGTGCAGCCAGACTTCGCCATCGGCGTCGGCTATGCCTTCGCTGTGCAGCAGCTGCTCGAACCAGGCCAGTGCGTCGCAGCCGCCCTCGCCGTGGTCGCTGTCATGGAAGCTCAGCCAGCCACGGCGGTTGCGCCTGAGCGCGGCGTCCGGCTGCGTGCGCAGGCTGCGCATGGGCAGCATGAGGAAATAGCCCGGGTAGCGGAAGGCATGCTCCACCGGCCGCAGGCGGCGGTGCCAGACATGGCCGAAGCCGATGAGCGGCCGGGCCGTCATGCAACCCCCTCGAAGGCCGCGCTGGCGGGCAGGACGGGCAAGGTCGGCAGGGCATGCAGCAGGCCGTCGGCCGCGACCAGGCCCGAGCGCAGGCCGTCCTCGTGGAAGCCGTAGCCGCACCATGCGCCGCAGAACCAGGTCCTGCGCTGGCCTTGCAGGGCATCCACCCGGCCCTGGGCCTCGATGGCGGCCAGGTCGAACACCGGGTGGCTGTACTCGATGCGCGCGTGGACCTGGCTGTCATCGATGGGGCGCACCGGGTTCAGCGACACCATCACGGGCTGCTGCCACGGCAGGGGCTGCAGGCGGTTGAGCAGGTAGTGCAGGCAGACGCCGGCCCGGTCTTTTCCGGGATCG
>NZ_JTKZ01000950.1:0-8337 GCF_000799035.1 Delftia sp. ZNC0008 | reverse complement strand
CACGCCCGCGATGGCGACGTGCTGTTGTGCATGGGGGCCGGCTCGATTGGCGCCGTGCCCGGAAAGTTGGTTGAAATGCTTCAGAAACAAGAGCTGCAGGCGCAGCAGGGAGCTGCGCAATGAGCAGCTTCGGCACCCAGATCGATGTCAAGGCCCTGGGCAAGGTGGCCGTGCTGTTGGGCGGCCGCTCGGCCGAGCGCGAGGTCTCGCTGATGTCGGGCACGGGCGTGCTCAAGGCCCTGCTGTCGCAGGGCGTGGATGCCCATGCCTTCGACCCCGCCGAGCGGGACCTGGGCGAGTTGAAGAAGGACGGTTTCGACCGCTGCTTCATCGCGCTGCATGGCCGCTACGGTGAGGACGGCACGGTGCAGGGCGCGCTGGAGCTGCTGGGCATCCCGTACACGGGCCCCGGCGTGATGGCCTCCAGCATCGCCATGGACAAGATCATGACCAAGCGCATCTGGCGCTTCGAGGGTCTGCCCACGCCCGACTGGCGGCTGGTCGCCAGCGCCGACGAGACCCGCGCCGCGCTGCAGGCGCTGGGCGCGCCCATGATAGTCAAGCCCTCGCGCGAGGGCTCGACCATCGGCCTGACCAAGGTCTGGACAGCCGAGGAATGCGAGCAGGCCTATGTGCTGGCCTCCCGGTACGACCCCGAAGTGCTCTGCGAAGAGTTCATCGAAGGCGACGAAACCACCTGCCCCGTGCTCGGAACCGGCGAGGGCGCCCACGCCCTGCCCGTGATCCGCATCGTCGCGCCCGAAGGCAACTACGACTACCAGAACAAGTACTTCACCGACGACACCCAGTACCACTGCCCCAGCGGCCTGCCTGCCGAGGAAGAGGCCGAGATCCGGCGCATCGTCGTGCGGGCCTTCCGCACGCTGGGCTGCCGCGGCTGGTCGCGCGCCGACATCATGATCCGCGCCAGCGACCGCAAGCCCTTCCTGCTGGAGATCAACACCTCGCCGGGCATGACGGGCCACTCGCTGGTGCCCATGTCGGCCCGCGCCATCGGCGTGAGCTACGAAAACCTGTGCCTGGGCATCCTGGCCAGCGCCGCGCTGGACGCGCAACCGGAGCAGGAGCACGCATGAGCTACTCCCTGCCGGCCCCCTTCGACGTCAAGCTCATGAACGTGACCGCCACGGTCCTGTTCGTGGGCGTGGCTGCGCTGGGGCTGGCAGCGGTGAGCTGGTGGGCGCTGCGCCATCCGGCCTTCAACATCGGCCGCATCGTGGTCGAGGGCGAGCTGGTGCACAACAACGCGGTGACGCTGCGCGCCAATGTGGCGCCGGTGCTCACGGGCAACTTCTTCACCGTGGATCTCAAGGCCGCCAAGGCGGCGTTCGAGCAGGTGCCCTGGGTGCGCGAGGCGCAGGTGCGCCGCGACTATCCCAACAGCCTGCGCGTCATCCTGCACGAGCATGTGGCCGAGGCCTTCTGGGGGCCTGATTCGGGCACCGGCCTGGTCAACAGCTTCGGCGAGGTCTTCGAGGCCAACCTGGGCGAGCTGGACCGCGACGGCCTGCCGCGCCTGCAGGGCCCCGAGGACAGCGCCCCGCAGATGCTGCAGATGTACCGGCTGCTGGTGCCGGCGCTGGGGCCGCTGGATGTGGAGATCGACGGGCTGACGCTCAATGCGCGCGGCAGCTGGCAGCTCAGGCTGGCCAACGACGCACAGATCGAACTGGGTGGCGGCAGCGTGGAGGCCGTGCTGCAGCGCGTGCAGCGCTTCGTGCGCACGCTGCCCCAGATCACGACCCAATACAAGCGCAAGGCCGACGCCATCGAGTCGGCCGACCTGCGCTACGAAGACGGATATGCGCTGAGGCTGCGCGGTGTGACCACCGGCACGGCCAAGGCGCCGGCTGCAGTGCGTCCCCGACGCTGAAGACGAGGGAGGACAGACCTATGTACATGCACACCAAGCAGCGACACAGCGACAGGACAGAACCAACCGGGGGCGGATGCTGATATGGCAAGAGAATACAAAGATGTGATCGTCGGACTGGACATCGGCACGGCCAAGGTCATGGTCGTGGTCGCCGAGGTCCTGTACAACGGCGAACTCAAGCTCGCCGGCCTCGGCGTGGCCCCGAGCAACGGACTCAAGCGTGGCGTGGTGGTCAACATCGACGCCACGGTGCAGAGCATCCAGCAGGCGCTGAAGGAGGCCGAGCTGATGGCCGACTGCAAGATCCAGCGCGTGTGCACCGGCATCACCGGCAGCCACATCCGCGGCCTGAACTCCAGCGGCATGGTGGCCATCAAGGACAAGGAAGTCACGGCCACCGACGTGGCGCGGGTGATGGAGACGGCCAAGGCCATCAACATCTCCTCGGACCAGCGGCTGCTGCTGGTCGAGCCGCAGGAATTCGTGATCGACGGCCAGGAAGTGCGCGAGCCCATCGGCATGAGCGGCATCCGCCTGGAGGCCAAGATCCACATCGTCACGGGCGCGCAGAGCGCGGCCGAGAACATCATCAAATGCGTGCGCCGCTGCGGCCTGGAGGTCGAGCAGCTGCTGCTCAACCCGTTGGCATCGAGCCAGGCCGTGCTCACCGATGACGAGCGCGAGCTGGGCGTGGCCGTGGTCGATATCGGCGCGGGCGCCACCGACGTGGCCATCTTCACGGGCGGCGCCATCCGGCACACGGCCGTCATTCCCATCGCGGGCGACCTGATCACCAGCGACATCGCCATGGCGCTGCGCACGCCCACCAAGGACGCCGAGGACATCAAGGTCGAAAGCGGCTATGCCAAGCAGTTGCTGGCCGACCCCGACGCCCAGGTCGAAGTGCCGGGCCTGGGCGACCGCAGCCCGCGCATGATCAGCAAGCAGGCGCTGGCCGGCGTGATCGAGCCGCGCGTGGAAGAGATTTTTTCTTTGGTGCAGCAGGTGGTGCGCGATTCAGGCTACGAGGAAGTGCTGTCCTCGGGCATCGTGCTGACCGGCGGCAGCGCCGTCATGCCGGGCATGGTGGAACTGGGCGAGGACATCTTCCTCAAGCCCGTGCGCCGCGGCATCCCCAAGTATTCGAGCGCATTGGCTGACATGGTGGCTCAACCCCGCGCCGCCACCGTGATGGGATTGCTCGAAGAGGCCCGCCTGGCTCGCCTGCGCGGTTTCAAGGTGGCACAAAAGAGTGGGTCGATGAAGACCGCTTTTGGCCGTTTCAAAGACTTCATCGTGGGGAACTTTTGATATGTGCTTTCATCGACTGCGCATTACCGGCCCGCCCACCGGCTTCCGAATACCGGACAGAAGACAGAATTTTCCCCAGACGGTGGTGACCACTTACAGAGAGCTACAGGAGAACCAACATGCCCATCGACATGATTGAAGTTGAAGAATTCAACCAGGGTACGCAGATCAAGGTGATCGGCGTTGGCGGCGGCGGCGGCAATGCCGTCGAGCACATGATTGCGCGCAACGTGCAGGGCGTGGAGTTCGTCTGCGCCAACACCGACGCGCAGGCGCTGCTGCGCAGCAGCGCCCACCGCACCATCCAGCTCGGTGGCAGCGGCCTGGGTGCGGGCAGCAAGCCCGACAAGGGCCGCGAAGCCGCCGAGCTGGCCGAGGACGACATCCGCACTGCCATCGAAGGCGCGCACATGCTGTTCATCACAGCCGGCATGGGCGGCGGCACGGGCACGGGCGCTGCGCCCGTGATCGCGCGCGTGGCCAAGGAAATGGGCATCCTCACCGTGGGCGTGGTCACCAAGCCCTTCGAGTGGGAAGGCGGCCGACGCATGGCCAACGCCGACAGCGGCCTGAGCGAACTCGAAGCCAACGTCGATTCGCTGATCGTCGTGCTCAACGAGAAGCTGCTGGACGTGCTGGGCGACGACATCTCGCAGGACGAGGCCTTTGCCCATGCCAACGACGTTCTCAAGAACGCCGTGGGCGGCATTGCCGAAATCATCAACGAGTACGGCCATGTGAACGTCGACTTCGAAGACGTGCGCACCGTCATGGGCGAACCCGGCAAGGCCATGATGGGCACGGCCAAGGCCGCCGGCCCCGACCGCGCGCGCATCGCTGCCGAGCAGGCCGTGGCCTGCCCGCTGCTGGAGGGCATCGACCTGTCGGGCGCCAAGGGCGTGCTGGTGCTGGTCACGGCCGCCAAGGGCAGCCTCAAGCTGTCCGAGTCGCGCCTGGCCATGAGCACCATCAATGCCTACGCCTCGCCCGATGCGCATGTGATCTACGGCGCTGCCTACGACGACAGCCTGGGTGACGAAATCCGCGTCACCGTGGTGGCCACCGGCCTGTCGCGCCCCAGCGCACGCCGCCAGAACATGCAGGTGGTGCAGGGCGGCCTGCGCACCGGTACCGACAACATGAGCTACCAGCTGCCTTCGGCCTCCATGGGTGCCGCAACGGCAGCCGGCGGCCTGGTCGGCGGTGCTGCTGGCGGCGCCGACTATGCCAACAACATGTCGGTGCCCAGCGTCTGGCGTACCAACCGCACGCAGGCCGCTGCCCGCGTCGATGCCCTGGCCTCCGGCGGCATGGACGATCTGGAAATCCCGGCCTTCCTGCGCAAGCAGGCTGACTGAGCAGCGGCCGATACGGTCGCTGCATGGTTGTGATAGCGAATGCCGTGCCAGGGCCATGCCCTGCGCACGGCTGCCGCACTTTAAAATAGCCGGATGCTCCAACAACGCACCATCAAGACGATCACCCGTGCCGTGGGCGTGGGTCTGCACAGCGGCCAGCGCGTCGAATTGACGCTGCGTCCCGCGCAGCCCGACACCGGCATCGTGTTCCGTCGCGTGGACCTGCCGGAGCCCGTGGACATCCCGATCTCCGCCGAAGCCGTCACCGACACGCGCATGGCCTCGACCATCGGCACGGGCGGCGCCAAGGTGCATACCGTGGAGCACCTGATGTCGGCCATCGCCGGCCTCGGGCTCGACAACATCTACATAGACATCACCGCCGAGGAAGTGCCCATCCTAGACGGCTCCTCCGCCTCCTTCGTATTCCTGCTGCAAAGCGCGGGCATCGAGCTGCAGAAGGCGCCCAAGCGCTTCATCCGCGTCATCCGCCCCGTCGAGGTGCGCGAGGGCGAGGGCCAGAACCTCAAGTGGGCACGCTTCGACCCGTACCACGGCTTCAAGCTGCGCTTCGAGATCGACTTCGCCCATCCTGCCGTGGACTCCACCGGCCAGTGCGTGGAGTTCGACATGGGCGAGGACAACTACACGCGCGACATCGCACGCGCGCGCACCTTCGGCTTCACCAAGGACGTGGAAATGCTGCGCAGCCACGGCCTGGCGCTGGGCGGCGGCATGGACAACGCCATCGTCATGGACGACTACAAGGTGCTCAACAGCGACGGCCTGCGCTACGACGACGAGTTCGCCAAGCACAAGATCTTGGACGCCATCGGCGACCTGTACCTGATCGGCAGGCCCCTGCTGGCCGCCTACAGCGCCTTCCGCTCGGGCCACGGCATGAACAACCAGCTGCTGCGTGCCCTGCTGGCCCAGCCCGACGCCTGGGAACTGGTCAGCTTCGACAGCGAGCGCCAGGCGCCCAAGGGCTTCGCCCAGCCCGCGCGGGCCTGGTGAGGCGGGCGCCGCCATGCTGATCTTCCGCTGGCTGGCCACCGTGCTGCTGCTGGCATCAGCCGTGTCCTTTGCGTTCTACCTGGGCACGGGCCAGCCCCGCTACAAGCGCTGGGGCTTCATCATCCTCAAGTGGACCGTGATTGCCGGCGTGACCTTCTTCGCCGTGCTGTTCTTTGGACGCATCGTCTGAGGTCCTGAATGGGCTGCGCTGCCGCCATTGCGGAGACTGCCGGGCCGCCATGAAGGAAATTCGGATCCGGGCCGGCGACGGCCACACCCTTGTGCTGGTGCGCAGCGGCTGCGTCCAGGGGCCTGTCGTGGCCATCACGCACGGCACCTTCTCCGGCACCGCATCCTGCGACCGGCTCGGCGCGTATCTGGCGGCGCAGGGATTCGGCACTTGGCTCTTCGACTGGCGCGGCCATGGACGGAACCCGGCCTGCGGCCATGGTCATGATCTGGAAGCCGTGGCCAGGCATGACATCGCCAGTGCCATCGAGGCCATCCGCAGCGAGGAGCAGGGCCGGCCTTTGACCCTGATAGGCCACAGCGGGGGCGGCATTGCGGCAGCCATCTGGGCCGCTCGCAATCCCGATGTGGCTCGGGACCATCTGGCCGGTGTCGTGCTGCTGGCCGCCCAGGCCACCCATGCTGCCGCCACACCGCTGGCCTGGGCCAGGATCCGGGGTTACCTGGCGTGGATAGGCCGCCGGAACTGGCTGGTAGCCAACCGCATGGTGGGGCCCGAGGCGGAAAGCGGCCAACTGATGCGCCAGTGGTGTCAGTGGAATCTCCAGCGCCGATTTGTGGGACATGACGGCATGAACTACCTGCAGGCACTCTCCCAGGTGCGTATTCCCGTTCTGGCGCTGGCGGGTGCTGGAGACCGCCTGATTGCACCCTGGCAGGGGTGCGAAGCGCTGGCAAGCGCTTTCGGCGGGACGGATGTGGAGTTCGTGCTGTGTGGCAAGGCCACCGGTTTTGTCGAAGACTACAGCCACAGCAGGTTGCTGATGGCCGGCAACGCGCAATCCGATGTGTTCCCCCGGATCGCGCAATGGATCAGGCTCAGGGCCGAGCAGGGTGGCCAAGCACTGGTGTCCTAGTAGACGCGCCCACCTTTGTAGACCGCATGCTGGCGGCGCTGCAGCTGCGTGACCTCGGCCATCTTCGTCATGGCGGCGCCTGCATGGGCGTGGGTGATGGCCAGGCCCAGGGCATCGGCGGCATCGGTGCCGGGCAGGCCGGGCAGTTGCAGCAGGCGGCGCACCATTTCCTGGATCTGGCTCTTGGCCGCGCGGCCATGGCCGGTCATGGCCTTCTTCATCTGCAGTGCCGTGTACTCGGCCACCGGCAGGCCGGCGTTGACCAGGGCCGTGAGCGCGGCGCCGCGTGCCTGGCCCAGCAGCAGCGTGGACTGGGGATTGACGTTGACGAAGACGATTTCCACGGCCGAGGTGTCGGGCTGGTAGCGGCTGGCGACTTCCGAGATGCCGTCGAACAGAAGCTTGAGCCGGCCCGGCAGGTCGCCGAGCGCGATGCCCGTGGTGCGGATGGTGCCGCTGGCCACATAGGCCAGGCGGTGGCCGTCGACGTCGATCACGCCGAATCCCGTGGTCTGCAGACCGGGGTCGATTCCAAGGATGCGCATGGGGTGAATGTAGCTGTTCAGGGGACGACGGCGCTGGGCATTCTCTGCATGACCGTGCGCGTGCGCTGCAGCAGATAGCCGGAGTTGGGCAGCTTCTCGAAGCGCTTGGGCTGGGGCAGCATCACGGCCAGGCGCGCGGCCTCGGCGGCGCTGAGCTGGGAGGCGCTCTTGCGGAAGTAGTGGCGAGCGGCCGCCTCGGCGCCGAACACGCCCTGGCCCCATTCCACGCTGTTGAGGTAGATCTCCAGGATGCGCTGCTTGCTCAGCATCAGTTCCAGCAGCTGGGTCAGCACCAGTTCCTGCCCCTTGCGCAGCAGGCTGCGTTCGCCCGACAGCAGCAGGTTCTTGGCCAGCTGCTGCGTGATGGTGGAGCCGCCATAGATCTTGGGCGCCTTGCCGTTGTCGGCCTTCATGGCCCGGGCTTCGGCGCGCTGGTTGCGCTGCCAGGCTTTCTCGATGGCTTCCCATTGCACCCCGTGGTGTTCGGTGAAGCTGTCGTCTTCGGAGGCAATGACGGCGCGCTTGAGCGTGGGCGCGATGCGGTCATAGGGCAGCCATTGCTGGCTCCAGTGCAGGCCTTCGGAGCTGCGCAGCATCTGCCAGGCTTCGGAGCGCTGGAAGGCTGTGGACTCGGGATCGACCACCACCATCAGCGCAATGCGCAGCACGAAGAACAGCTGCAGCAGCAGGCCGGCGCACAGCACCAGCAGCAGGGCGCGTGCCAGGGATTTCATGAAGCGCTCAGCCGCCTTGAGCAATATGGGCGCGCAGCTCGTTCAGCACCTGGGCCGAGGGCGGGCGCACGCCGCGCCACAGCGCAAACGATTCGGCCGCCTGCTCCACCAGCATGCCCAGCCCGTCGCGGGCCGTGGCGCCGTGCTGTTCGGCCCACTGCATGAAGCCCTGAGCCGCGGGGCCGTACATCATGTCGTAGGCCAGGCTGCCAGGGCGCAGCACGCGGGCCGGCACGGGCACCTCGGCACCGGCCAGGCTGCTGGCGGTGGCGTTGATGACCACGTCGAAATCCTCATCCACGGCCTGCTGCTCCAGCGCCACCAGTTCCACGCCATGTTGCGCGGCAATGGCGGCATGGCGCTACGCGG
>NZ_JTKZ01000334.1:21346-23982 GCF_000799035.1 Delftia sp. ZNC0008 | reverse complement strand
TTGCCGCGCGGCAAGAAAGTCGGTCGGCCGCCGGGCCGAAACCCGGCCTCGAAAAACAACCACCCGGCAGGGTCAAAAACAAGAAACCCCGACCGGGGTTTTCTCTCTTCAGACCCATGGCAGCCCTACGTAAGCTGCCACCGCCACCATCCGCCATTCCACAGAACACCCGCCAACATCCATGACCACTATCCCCCCCACCTTCTCCCCCATGCCCACAGCAGAAGGCTACTTCGGCCCCTACGGCGGCCAGTTGGTCCCGCCCCACCTCAAGCAGGCCATGGACGACATCAACACCGCCTACGCCGAAATCACCAAACGCCAAGACTTCCAGCAGGAACTGGCCCAGCTCTTCGCCGACTACGTGGGCCGCCCAAGCCCCATCTTCCACGCGCGGCGCCTGTCGGAGCAGTTGGGCGGCGCACAGATCCACCTCAAGCGCGAAGACCTCAACCACACCGGCGCCCACAAGATCAACCACTGCCTGGGCGAAGCCCTGCTGGCCAAGTTCATGGGCAAGAAGAAGGTCATCGCAGAAACCGGCGCCGGCCAGCACGGCGTGGCCCTGGCCACGGCCTGCGCGCTGGTGGGCATTCCCTGCGAGATCCACATGGGCCAGGTGGACATCGAGAAGGAACACCCCAACGTCACCAAGATGCGCATCCTGGGCTGCAAGCTCGTGCCCGTCACGCGCGGCGCGGCCACGCTCAAGGAGGCCGTGGACAGCGCCTTCGAGGAATACCTCACCAACCCCACGGACTACATCTACGCCATCGGCTCCGTGGTCGGCCCCCACCCGTTCCCGATGATGGTGCGCGACTTCCAGAGCATCATCGGCCGCGAGGCGCGCGAGCAATTCCAGGCCAAACACGGCAAGCTGCCCGACCACGTGGCCGCTTGCGTGGGCGGCGGCTCCAACGCCATGGGCATCTTCACGGCCTTCCTGGGCGATGCCTCGGTCAAGCTCGTCGGCGTGGAGCCCTCGGGCGAAGGCACGGACAAGCCCGGCCGCCACGCAGCCACCCTCAGCATGGGCAAGCCCGGCGAAATCCACGGCATGAAGTGCTACGTGCTGGAAAACGCAGACGGCACGCCGGCTGCCGTTCACAGCATTGCCTCGGGCCTGGACTATCCGGGCGTGGGCCCGCAGCACAGCTACCTCAAGGACCTGGGCCGCGTGCAGTACGAATCCGTCACCGACAAGGAATGCCTGGACGCCTTCATGCAGCTGTCGCGCGTGGAAGGCATCATCCCCGCGCTGGAAAGCGCCCACGCCGTGGCCTGGGCCATGCGCGTGGCGCCCGGCCTGCCCAAGGACCAGCACATCCTCATCAACCTCTCGGGCCGGGGCGACAAGGACGCCGACTACGTGGCCAAGGTGCTGGGCCTCTGAACGCAGAGGTTGTGCTGGATCAAACCGCAGCACCCCGGAGGGGGCAAAGGGCGCCCTCTCCGACAACCGCTCTCCGGAACGGTGGAGACAATGGCCCCGACCTTAGAGCGTGTTATGCACTTTTACGAACCCGCGTTGGCTTTGCGCGCTGGTGATCGCAAGGCGCAGTGCGCCGCCAAGGCTCATGCCTTGGCAAGCGCTGCAACGCCGCGAGCGCCTGCGCGCAGAGCCAACCCGAAGGGAAAGCCGGGAAAGGGGTCCGGCCCTTCGTTGCAGCCCGCTTGCGGTGTGGCAACCGCGGCGCGTGCTACGCCTCGTTCCGGGCCCCTTTCCCGGCTTTCGCGGGCACGTAAAAGTGCATAACACGCTCTAGCCTTGTCCAACCCCATTCCCGGAAGGAGCCACACCCATGAAGCCTGCCCCGTTCGCACGCACCGCCGCCCTCTCCATCGCCCTGGCCCTGACCTGCGCCACCGCCGCCCTGCCCGCCGCAGCCAAGTCGGTGGCCGAATGGCAGACCATCACCAGCCAGGCCAAGATCCCGCTGGAGCAGGCCATCACCCGCGCCACCCAGGCCGTACCCGGCAAGGCCATCGAAGCCCAGCTGGACGACGGCGACGGCACGGGCCCGCGCTACGAAATCGAAGTCATCACCCCGGCCGGCGACAGCGTGGAAGTCTGGGTCAACGCCATCACCGGCCAGGCAGCCCAGCACAAGAACGACGGCGCCGCCAAGCGCAAGGACCGCCAGCGCCTGGAAAAGGCCAAGTCCACCATCGAGCAGGCCATACAGGCCGCCACCCGCCACACCCCCGGCACGCCCGTCAGCGCGGAACTGGACTCCCACTGGGGCCAGACCAGCTACCAGGTCGAAGTGCTGCAGGCCAACGGCACGCTCATGGAAGTCAAGATCGACGCCGTGGGCGGCGAAGTCATCCGGGCCAAGAAGGACTGACCCACGGCCCCAACCCGGCAGCGCGCTTCAACATGAGGCGCGCTTTTTTCGCCCATTTTTTGCCTCGCTCCCGCCATGTCCGCAGGCCATCCGCGCCTGCCGCACTCTTCAGGCCAACGCCACCGACACGCCCTCATCCGCAAACCGCTTCGCCGCCCTGAGCAGATAGCTCACGGCATAAAGAATGGGGTCGTCGGCCTCATCGCCATTGAGATGCTCCACCACCTCAATGGCATAGCCCAGGTTCACCGCCGTGTCGTGCAGCAGGCCCACCAGTTCCCTGTCCTC
>NZ_JTKZ01000334.1:0-21336 GCF_000799035.1 Delftia sp. ZNC0008 | reverse complement strand
TGCGCCTGATCGGCCTTCACGTAGTAGATGCGCAGCAGATCGCGGCACACGCAATTGATGGCCGTGGCCTTGTGGCGAGCGTGCAGGTCCAGCACATCCAGCGCAGCGCCCATGTGCAGGACGGCGTCTATGGCCAGGTCTTCGAGTTTGGGTGGGGGTGTGGTGGCGAGGGTTGGCTGGGGCATTGGAGTCCTGTCGAGAGGGTCCCGATCCCAGAGCCACTGCACGCAGTGGAAGCGAGAGAACCGGACAGCAAAGCTTCCGGCTTTACCAAGTCTCTGTCTGCCACCTGTAGTTGGAATTTTGTAAAGAGGCAGGGAAGACAGAAGCTGATACGAAGCCAAGCCTTAGGTCTGCCTTCAAGCTGTGCAAGATGTTGGAGGTTGCGCCGGGGGATGCGGTGGGTGAAGTGGACAAGGGAGTGGAAAAGCGTGAAAGTGGGACCTAGTGAAGGACTGCTGCCGGCCAGAAGCGGCTGCACAAAATACACTGCTAACGGCAAAACAAGACCAAATGACTCCAAAATAAATTGAAAGACATATGCTAAATAACCTAGAGCTTACTGGCAGATCACGCACTCATGTCACCCAGTTTGATGAACCCCGATTCGCGGCCCAACTAGATGCAGGACAAGCATTTCTTGCAATGCGCAACGACGCCAAAAAATCAGGGATAGATCTACTGCCTTTCAGTTCGTTTAGAGATTTTCGGACTCAACTGAGAATTTGGAACGGGAAATTTTCCGGGAAAAAATCTCTGTATGACATCAATGGTGTTCCTCGTGACAAGGCAAATTTAGATGACGCTCAGGTCATTGACTGCATTCTCAACTGGTCTGCTCTACCTGGAGGAAGCCGCCATCAGTGGGGCACAGAAATCGACGTAGTTGATGGCGCCGCGATGCCTGTAGGCTATGAACCTAAGCTACTTCCGGGAGAGACCGTGAAAGGTGGAGTATTTCATCCACTGCATCTTTGGCTCGATGAAAACATTGCCAAGTACGAATTTTTCCGACCCTACAAATTTTTTAAAGGTGGGATGCATCCTGAGCCTTGGCATCTTAGTTACGCACCGTTGTCAACAAAGGCCCTGAAGCAGGTCTCTCCAGAATTATTAAGGGATGCTGTTATAGATGCGGAAATTTTAGGAAAAACGCTTGTCCTGAAGCGAATCTCTGAAATCTATGAACAGCACATTCTGAATATTTTTTCACCAGATGAGCAGTAACTGGTTGAAGCTGCTGGTAGGGGCACGAAGGACTGCTCAGGTCATTTGGTAGCAGTCGCCAAGGTGCACCTGTTATGTAAGGCCTGCGAGGCATCGCGGAACTCCACGCCAGCTGCTGAACACAGCAAACGAAAATTCATAACACGCTCTAATCAAAATAGTGCTACAGAAGCAAAATCAATGCAAAAGAATAGCTCCCTATTCATTGAACCAAAACCAGGTCATTGTCTTGAGGACGGCATAGTTGATTTTTTTAATAAAATTAACGACAACAGCCTGATTGAAGTAGTTTCAATGAAATTAAAACATGCAAATGTCTCCGATGTTAAATTCCCCGAATTTAATGCATTGGAGTTCATGACATTTGATGTGATGTTTCAAGGGTGTAATTTCGAGAGCTACGATATTGGTGGCTCTTGGATAAAAAATTGCGTTTTCATTGAATGCAACTTCATCAATGCCGGACTGGTAAAGGCAAATATATCTGACAGCGAAATAATTAATTCAAATTTAAATAAATCGAATTTCGCCAACGCGGAGATTTTCAATACCGTATTCAAAAACGTCTACTTTGAAGAGGCCAATTTGCAAGGCACAGTCTTTTTTGATTGTAATTTACGAGGCATCGATTTTAAAAAGACAAAATTAGGCTACACACGGTTTGTGAGGTGTCTATTGGATGAGCATGTAAAATGCTTGCCTGGTGTTGAGCTAGCGACCTACCCCGGTGTTCAATAGTTCTATTTTTTATGTGACGATCTATCGAAAAACCCAGCTTCGTGTATCGGCGATTTTAGCCTGCCTTAATACATACCGACTCACACAAGCTTTATCCTATTTTAAACCATTGATATGAAAGTAAATCACATGCTAATACCAGACCTTTTTGCAGATATTGTTCTAGGAGTCTCTGCTGCGGGATTTTTTTCTCCACCAGAGTTCAAATGATTTCGATGAAGTAGTCGCCAAAGCCAGCTGTTGGAATAGATCCATACTTCAGCTCGGTCAGGCTGTCGATACTGTAGAGGATAGAATATTTATTTCAAGGCCCTAGCAACTAGATGACCAAAATCGCACTTGGATGCGGATTCAATAACAAGGTCGAACATCTAAAATGGGGAGCTTGCCAGCAGCAAGCAATAAACACAGACCGGTGATCATGCGCCTCCTACGCCCTATATCACTCGCTCCATCCACCTCAACTTCCCAGAAAACGCCTCCAAAGCCGCGCGAAGTCCCGACATTGACCCCCGACGAGCGAGGTGGTCCGTACCAGCCCTTGCCACAACCTAGGGCTTATCCAGTGGCACTGCGCCACAACGACAGCGCTGCTGAGCGGCATCAGCGCCTCTTGGAATCGTCCTTCGTTTGCACGGTAGCCAATCATCCTGACGCATAGAATCTCACTCTAATTCTTGTGTGTGGCTGACGCTGCAATTGGCACCAGAACACGCCAACCCTTTTTGTCGTGCAATGTCGATCTGCAGGCAACTTGAACTCTTTTTCCTAGAACTCCACTGTCTGAAGATGACCAGTCCGATTCAAGTGGAACAGCGCACTGTTCGACTATTATTTTTGGATTGACTCGAACAGCAGTGAATTGCGTTCTCTTCTGCCTGCTTTCCCCAATCAAGAATTCATCTGCAGATCTCTTTATTTCTTGCAAATCTTGGATTGGTGGTGAATTTTTCTCATCAGCAGACGTGGTGCCAGAAATCATGATCGCCACCAACATAAAGAAGATTCTTGTCATTGTCTTTGCACAGTGGATTTACGGTGGTGTCAAATATGAAGTGCAACATCTGAGATCCAGGTAACTTGCACGAATGACTTCACCCTACACGCACTGGCAACCCAAGGATTGCCTGGCCTTGGCATCCCTGGTGCGTCTGAGCCTGCGTGCAGCGTTCAGGAGCCTTGCCATGCGAACACCAGGCGACAGATACCGCTCGGCAACGCGGCACCGTGCAGACGCACCGCACTCAGGTGTACGGCCCCAAGACGTCAAGCCGCATTCTTCAGCCTGCAGCAGGAGAAAGCCCTATGACAATCCGCCCGCATGGTTGCACCCGCACAACGCTGCGCATCCCCTCAGAACACCGGCAGGCGAGCGGCCCACATCGGGATTTGCCCAGGCTCCACAGCGTCAACCCTGCATACAGCCCCCTGTAGCCCCTGCGCCGTATAACGTCTTGACACGCTTTTGGGCTGCAAGATGGCTGCGCACCTCCGAAATCCTTGGAACACTCTGCGCCACGCGCCGAAAAGCGAGGCAGTTCGTTGCCACGCCCCGGCCTCTGCCTGAAAGCCCACAATGCACCCCACACCACAGGCTGCAGCCTCCACGCTGCAGCCGCCCAACCGCGCGCCCGCGGATTCCTTGCCTGCCTGCGCAGAGCCCGGCCACCTCGGCCACGAACCGAAGAGCTCCCTGATTCCTCCCGCCCTGGCCTCCTCCCTTGCGGCCGCGCTGCTGGTGGCCTGCGGGGGCGGAGGGGGCGATTCACCCCCCGGCACCGGCACTGGCGGCACGGGCGCCGGCCCTGGTGGCGGAACCGGTACGGGCACCACGGCCACCCCCGCCAGCGATGAAGAAGCCGCGCGTTTCCTGCTGCAGGCGCAGTTCTCGGCCACCGACGAGGAGATCGCAGCGCTGCGCGCCAAGGGCTACGGCCCCTGGCTGGCCGAGCAGTTCGCGCTGCCCGTGGACACCACGGGCACGGCCTGGCTGATGCAGCGCGGCTACGGCGTGGCAGAGGCCGGCACGCGCTACGACAACGTCTCGTATCCCTCCGACTTCATGCTCTGGAGCCAGCTTTTCACGGAGCGCGACGCCGTGCGCAAGCGTGTGGCATTGGCGCTGTCGGAGATCATGGTGGTCTCCACCACGGGGCTGGAGCAGCCCTGGAGCATCTTCCTGGCTTCCGGCTACTGGGATCTGCTGAACCAGCATGCCTTCGGCAACTTCCGCACGCTGCTGGAGGCCGTCACGCTCAGCCCGGCCATGGGCGTCTACCTGAGCACGCGCGGCAACCAGAAGGAAGACGCCCGCAGCGGCCGCCAGCCCGACGAGAACTACGCCCGCGAGGTGATGCAGCTGTTCACCATCGGCCTCTACCGCCTCAACCCCGACGGCACCGAGCAGCGCGACGGCAGCGGCAACCGCATCGATACCTATTCGGCAGCCGATGTGAGCAACCTGGCGCGCGTCTTCACCGGCTACGACTACGACACCAGCAAGAACCAGCCCACCAACCTGAGCGGCAGCACGGTGACGGGGCTGCAGCAGGCGCTGCTGCCCATGGCCTTCAACGCCGCGCGCCATTCCACGCTGGCCGCCACTTTCCTGGGCACCACCGTGGCTGCGGGCACGTCGGGGCCAGCGGCGCTGAAGGCGGCGCTGGACACGCTGTTCAACCACCCCAACGTGGGGCCCTTCATCGGGCGCCAGCTGATCCAGCGCCTGGTCACCAGCAACCCCAGCCCCGCCTATGTGGGGCGCGTGGCCGCCGCCTTTGCCGACAACGGCAGCGGCACGCGGGGCGACCTGCGCGCCGTGATTGCCACCGTGCTGCTGGACCCGGAGGCGCGCGGCGCGGCAGGGCTTGCCAGCCCCCAGTACGGCCGCCTGCGCGAGCCCATGGTGCGCTTCGTGCAGTGGGGCCGCACCTTCGGGCTGCGGTCGGCACGCGGCACCTGGAAGATCGACAACCTGAGCGACCCGGCCACCCGCCTGGGCCAGAGCCCGATGCGCTCGGGCTCGGTGTTCAACTTCTTCCGCCCGGGCTACGTGCCGCCCTCCACGCCCCTGGCCACGACGGGCCAGGTGGCGCCGGAGTTCCAGATCGTCACCGAGACCAGCGTGAGCGGCTACCTGAACTTCATGCAGAACGTGATCCGCTTCGGCTACTACGTGAACGCGCCAGACCTGCCCCAGGGCGGCAGCAGCGCAGCCAACGGCTTCGACATCACCTGCAGCTACGCCAACTTGCTGCCCCTGGTGGCCGACGCCGCCGCGCTGGTGCGCAAGGTGGCGCTGCTGCTGTCGGCAGGGCAGGTATCGGCCGCCACGCAGGCGCGCATCGTGGCAGCGCTCAATGCCACGCCGGTGACGGCCACCAGCAACACCGCCACCCAGCTCAACCGCGTGGCAGCCGCCGTGCTGCTGGTGATGGCCAGCCCCGAATATCTGGTGCAGAAGTGACCGAACAAGTGACCGAACGTCTGCAAAGCAAAGCGACATCTCCATGAATTTCATCGACCCCGCCCGCCACACGCGCCGCGCATTCCTGCGCCGCAGCACGCAACTGGCCGCCGCCGGTACCGCCCTGCCCTTCGCCCTGAATCTTGCCGCGCTGGGCGAGGCCGCCGCCTTCGAGGCAAGCGACTACAAGGCGCTGGTCTGCGTCTTCCTCTATGGCGGCTGCGACTACGCCAACACCGTCGTGCCCTACGACAGCACCCGCTACGGGCAGTACTCCGCCATCCGCGGCGGCAACAGCGATGGCACGGCCGGTGGCATTGCCCTGGCCCGCGCCGCGCTGGGCAATACGCTGCTGCAGCCCCGCACGGCGCTGGCCGGTGGCATGCAGTACGCGCTGCACCCGTCCATGACGGGCCTGGCCGGCCTCTTCAACGCGGGCCGCGCTGCGGTGCAACTGAACGTCGGCCCGCTGCTGGTGCCGCTCACGCGGGCCCAATATGCCACCGGCGACCGGCGCAGCTACCCGCTGCCGCCCAAGCTTTTCTCGCACAACGACCAGCAGTCGGTGTGGCAGTCGCAGGGCGCAGAAGGCTCCACCCTGGGCTGGGGCGGCAACCTGGGCGACCTGGCGCTGTCGTCCAACGCCACGTCGCTCTTCACCTGTATCTCGGCCACGGGCAACGCCGTGTTTCTCTCGGGCGACCAGGCGCTGCAGTACCAGATCAGCCCGGGCGGCGCCGTGCCCATCAACGCCGTCAAGGGCACCAGCGTCTATGGATCGACCGCCGTGCACGGCCTGTTGAGCGAGCTGGTGCAGACGGCCGGCAGCCACGCGATGGAGGCCGAGTACGCCCGCGTCACGCAGCGCTCCATCAGTGCCGAGGGGCAGATCTCTTCAGCCCTCTCCAGCGCCAGCCTGTCCACCGCCTTCCCTGCCAACAACCCGCTGGCCGACCAGCTCAAGGTGGTGGCCCGGCTCATCGCCGGACGCAACGCGCTGGGCACGCGCCGGCAGGTGTTCTTCGTCTCGCTGGGCGGGTTCGACCTGCACGACAACCTGATCGCCAACCAGCCGCAGTTGCTCGACAAGGTGAGCAGCGCCATGACGGCCTTCTACAACGCCACGGCCGAACTCGGCGTGGCCGACAAGGTCACGGCCTTCACCGCGTCGGACTTCGGCCGCACGCTGACGTCCAACGGCGACGGCTCGGACCATGGCTGGGGCAGCCACCATTTCGTGGTGGGCGGCGCGGTGCGTGGCGCGTCCTTCTATGGCGCGCCGCCGCCCATCAGCGTGGGCAACGGCAGCGGCAGCGAGGACCAGTGGCATGTCGGACAGGGGCGCCTGTTGCCCAGCACTGCCGTGGACCAGTACGCCGCCACCTTGGCGCGCTGGTTCGGCGTGGCGAATACCGAGCTGGCGGGGGTGCTGCCGCACATCGGCAACTTCGGCGGCTCGGCGTATCCCATCGATCTGGGGTTCATGGGCTGAAGCCGTGCGCGCCGGGCCTGCACGGCCGATTCGAGTCAGCCTCTGGGTGGCCCTGAGGGCGCCTTTGACAATTCCGAATTTTCAGGGACCGGGATTGCGAAGACGATGGGGCCACTCAGTTCAAGTGGAGACAAAAATGCGATTCGAATTCCGCCCAATTGCCACACCAATTGCCACCCCAATTGCCACGCTGGCCCGGCATGCACGGCATGGCTTGTTCATCGCAGCGGCCCTGTCCGGCGCGCTGGCGCAGGCGGCACCGCTGCCGTTGGACATGGCCACGACTTCCGAGCAGCGGTTTCAACTGGCCCTGGAGGCCCAGACTGCGGGTGACTACGCCTCCATGCTCGCGTTGCTGCGCCAGGCGGCCCGGGATGGCGAGCCACAAGCCCAGGAAACACTGGCATGGATTCTTCTGGCAGGCCCAACCCTGTATGGCACCGCGGTGGAAGCGGATCGCTGCGAAGCAGTGCACTGGCTGCGGCAAGCCGTTGCAAAAGGGAATCAAACGGCCAAAAGCCAGCTGGATTTCCTGAACCGCCTGCGCAATGCGCCGAGTGGCAAGAAGGCGTGCGCATCCGAGTGGGAAGGGTGATAGGCACTAAATCCTTTTCGGATCGCAGCGCCATCCTCAAGAATGCGCTGCGGGTGCAACACTACTGGGACCACGCCAGGAGCACTGACCACCGCACCACGGACTTGTGCCCGTCCTCGCCCTGCCCTCAACCCGCATTCACCCCGCCCTCACCCAGCATTCACCAGCGCCTTCGCAAACGCCCCTTCTCCCGCCACAGTCAACACCAGTTTTTGTGTCGCCCGCGTCGCAGCCACATAGAACAGTTTGGCCTCGTCCGCCGCATCTTCGCCTTCACGCGGCATCTGCCCCACTCCTGCAACGGCCACGACCGGAAACTCCAATCCCTTGCTGGCGTGCATTGTCATCACTTTGATGGTGTCGGCCAGTGGATCGAAGTCACCTGACCGATGTCGCACGCGATGCGGCAGTTTTCGGCGGCCAAGTGCCATGGCGCACTGGTTCATGGAGTCGTGATCGCGGCACAGGATGGCCATGTCACCCCAGGCGTGGCCTTCCTGATGCGCCGCAGCCAGCAGCTCGGCGATCTTGGCGGGCTCGTCCCGCAAGCTCGGCAGGCGCACGATCAGCGGCTCCTGCCCTTCGCGGCCGCAGCTGATGGGCTGCACCAGCGGCACACCGTCCTCATCCTGGGCATTGGGTTGCAGGAACTCGGCGGCGACGCGGTTGGCGATTTGCAGAATCTGCCTGGTGTTGCGGTAGTTGATCTTGAGAATGGTCGTGCGCCCAGAGGCCTGGATTCCCACGCTCTTGAAGCTGAAGCCACGCGCCTTGCTCTTGCCATAGATGTTCTGGGCGCTGTCGTACAGGATCAACAGGCTGTTGGTCTCGGGGTCCACCATCTGGGTGACGAGCTTGAGCCATTCAGGCTGAAAGTCGTGCCCCTCGTCGACCATCACGGCCTGGTACTGCCCGGACGGAATCTGTTGCCGGTCCACGCCGCGAATCACAAACTCCACCATCTGATCAAACATGCCCGGGCCCTGAGCGGGTAGCGTCTGACCATAGGCCACCAACTGCTGGCGACACCATTTGTGGAAGTTGCGGGCGTGCACCCGATCGGCCAGGCCCTTGGCCGCAAACCAGGCATTGAGCTTCACTGCCAAGGGCTCGTTGTAGCAGAGCACGAGGATGGGCTTGGTCGAAGCGGTCTTGGCCAGGTGTTCCGCACGATAGCCAAGAATCATGGTCTTGCCTGAGCCGGCAACTCCGTGGATCACGCGATGCCCATCGCCCAGGCTGCGCGCGAGTTGCTCCTGCTGCAAGTCCATGACGCGCATGATGTCCGGCAGCTCGTCCGCGTCTTCCGGCAGAAGGCTGCCTTGCACCGGAACACGCACCTGCGGGAACATGATCCACCGCGTGCGCTCGAGCTGCGGCACCGACATGGCTTTGCCGAAAGCGTGGGGGAACATGTTCCACAGGCGCTGCTGAAAAGCCTCCGCATCCACGGATTCCAGCATCTCGTCCTTGCAGATGACGAGATGCGCATCAATCGTCTGGTCCAGTGCAGACTCTTCAAACTGCTTGCGCGTGATGTTGGTGAACACCACGCCGCTGCCCCAGGGAAATGCCAGCTTTCCCTGATGAGGGCCTTCGCCGTGAATGAGTTGCTGATCCCGCTCCAGTGCATTGACCACTTGAATGGCGCAGTGTCGCGCCTGAGCTGCCGGATTGATGACGACTTTGGGCCTTCCATCCACGATGAGCGTCCAGGCCTGTTTGGTCGCCTCTTGAACCGTCTCGAGCCGCCAATCCTTGGTCTCAAGAATCAGAACGCCCCTGCGTGGATGAATGACGACAAAGTCAGGATGCGTCTGCTTGGGGCCGATGGGCACGTCATACCAAAGCATGTAATCGTCTTCGAGCTTTTGCTCCAACCGCTCGGCCAGCCGTCGCTCGCCAGGCGTCATGCGCCCAACGCACGCCCCCATCGCAGGAATCAGTACCGCCACTTTCTTCTCCTCTACAGAGCGGCTGAGGATACCGCACGCACTATCTCTTCAGGAATTCGATGACTGGCCAATCCCAAGCCATCGAAAATCCGGAATTGAATTCTGAACGGCTCTCTGTTGGATTTCCTCGACTCACGCGGAAACCAGCATGGAATTTGAAGGCGCTTCTGAAATGGCCAAGCAGATGGGGATTTGATTGTGGAAGTGATCGGCTCGGACGTATGCCTGCCATCTACGCACTCGACGACTACCGCTTTGGGCAATGCCGTAAGACTGCTGGAGGTCGAAAGGACCAGTCATTGCGGCAAGCCCGCACTTTCGCCGCAACGGCGGCGCTGCTCCGTGCAGATGCCATAGGAGGCGACATCAGCGTTGCGGCCCGTCGCAGCGCCTTCGCGCTGGACGAACCGCCCTGGATCGCCGTGGCCCCGTTGTCTTGCCTATGCCATGCAGTCCCAGCCCCAGTCGCAGTCGTTCAGGGAGCGCCGTATTCGCTCAGTTTCTTGCTGAACTTAAAGGTCCAAAGTCGCTGCGTGCGGTCGTTGACGTCATTGGTGGTGAAGCGAAGGCTCGCCGCGCCCTTGGCGCATTGGCCGTCGTTCACGATCTTGCCTTCGGCGTCCACCATGCATTTGGTGACGTCCGAGCCTTCGATTTCCTTGCCGCTGGCGTCCAGCACGGCCAGCGAAACACCGAAGTCGGTGTCGTTGGTCAGCGCCAGCGTGTAGTCATCGACCAGTGCCAGGCCTTCGGCCTTCTCGGCCAACCAGCCGGTGGCGTTCAGGTTGAAGAGCCGGGTCTTCTTGAGCGTCACGACCTTGGAATAGTCCGAGCCATTGACCGGCTTGCCAGTCAGGCTGCTCTTTTCCAGGTCGGAGCCCAGCGCGGTGATGTCGGTGGCGTTGGCCGGAAACTCGATCAGAACCAGGTCGTTGAAGACTTTCTTGTCCTTGCCAGTGCCTTGCTCGATGGCGATGAATTTCCCCTTGCCCAGTGAGACCACATCACCCAGCTTGGCATTGCCGGTCTTGCCTTGGTTGTACCAGCGGCTGTCCACGGGCAAGGCAAACAGGCGGGTTTTCTCGGTGGTCGGGTCAAACTCCACCCAGCGCACAAAGCGAGCGTAGTCGCGCACGTTCTCCGACTTGCCAGTGGCGTCGGCAACGGCAGCGGTGGTGTAGTCGGCCTTGCCGTCGTCCAGGGGGCTTTGCAGGAAACCGTGCAGCTTGCCGCTGGCCGCATCGATGCTCAGCCCTTCCATGCCACGGTTGGCGCGGCGCTTGGCGAGAATGGCCGGCAGATCGGCCGCGCCGGTGCCGGGCCCGTATTTCTTCTGGATGATGCCGGTCGCCGGGTCGATCTTCACGATGAAGGGTCCGTATTCGTCGGACACCCACAGCGCATTGCGTGCGGCATCCACCACCACGGATTCTGTGTCCAGGCCGAATTCGCTGTAGCCCTTGGCCTTGCCGGGATAGGTGAAGGAGTCGTCCAGGACTTGCTCGCCCGTGTTGCCTGTGAGGCCCCGTGGCTGCACGCGGCCGTTGGCGTTCTGTGTGGCGCTGAATCTGAGCGGCAGGGTGGAGACGAGCCTGGCTCCGTCCTTTCCGAGGGCGATCACGCCGATGGACGGAGTGAAGTTGGGCGAAGGAAACACCGTGGAACTGGCAAAGCCCGCGGGATTGGAGCCGTCGGTGATCTGCGTGACCGGGCCGGTGGTCGCGTTCGGGCCGCGATCGGTGATGGCGTAGAACTCCAGCGTGCCGTCGGCACGCCTGCCCTTCAAGGCCAGGCCCGAACCGTAGGCTGGCAGAAATCCCTTGGGAAAATCGGCCTTGGTGGCGGGGTGTTGGCCTTCGTAGGGGAAATAGAACCTGTCGTCGAACTGGACGTCCTGGCGCGTGACGGTGGCGCGGATGCTGCCGACGCCGGTGGTCTGCGTCACCGTCTCGGAGCCGGCGACCTGGAGCGGGCGGGTGTCGGCGCAGGCGCTCAGCAAGGCAGCCGCGGCGGCGATCACTGCCACCAGGCAGGGAGAAGAATTGGGGGGTCGCATGGCGAGTAGGTCTTGAGAAGAAGAGGCAAGCCTGATAGGTAGATCGGCAGATAGGCAGATCGGCAGGCCCTGCGTGGCAAGGGCCTGCCTCACCTTGAAGGCTTCGTTTCTGGAAAAGGCGCTGTGCCGCTCAGAACGAGTGGCTGATGCCCAGATCCACACCGGTCGAGCCGGCGTTGGCCACACCCGCAGGGCCGCCGATCAGGCCGACGCTGGCGCCGTTCTTGTTGTTCACACGCGCCAGACCTGCGTACAGAGAGGTGCGCTTGGAGAAGTCGTAGACATATCCGATCGAATACTTGTCGGCCTTGCCGCCGCTGCGCGTGAGGGCAGAGGCGTTGCCGCTGAACTTGGCGCTGGCGTACTTGATGCGCAAGCTGCCTGGCCCCATGGGGATGGTCGCGCCCAGGAAGAAGCCGTCCACCTTCCCGGAGGTTGCGCCGTTGACGGGCTCCCACTTCAGGCTGTTGTATCCGCCATTGAGCAGGAAACTGCCGAAGTTGTACGAGGCGCCCAGCACCAGGTCTTCCAGATCGCTGGTTGCGGCGATGGCGCTGGGCGAAGCCACGGCTGCGGTGCCGTCGATCCTGCCGTAGCCGATACCCACGTTCAGCGGGCCCGAGCGATAGCCCAGGTTGCCGCCTATGTACCTGCGGGCCTTGCTTGCGCCAGAGCCGGAGGCGTTCTCGTCACCAAAGGAAACCGAGAGCTGGCCATAGACACCGCCCAAGTCGCTCGGCAGGAAGTAGCCCACGGCGTTGCTGATGCGCGTGCGGTCGACCACGCCGCTTTGGCTGGCGGCGTTATAGGCAGTCTGGCGGATCGTCTGGAACAGATTGGCCTGCACACCGGTAGTGGTGTCGGGGCCCGCGAAAGCGGTGAAGATGTTGTAGCTGGGGGTGTAGTCGCGACCCAGCCGGATTTCACCCCAGGAATTGTTGCTCAGCCCGATCGTGGAGCGGCGCTCGAAGCCAAGGGAGCCGCTGCTGCCGCCAGAGCCGACATCGGGGTTGAGGCCGCCTTCAAGCCAGAGCTGAGCTCGGTTGCCGCCGCCGAGGTCCTCCGTGCCGCGCAAGCCAAGCAGGCTGGTCTTGCCTTGGCTGGAGTTCAGTGCATTGAGCCTGTTGCTGCCGGACTTGGCAACGGTGACACCGACGTCCACCACACCAAAAATGGTGACGGAAGATTGTGCCAGGGCCAAGCTGGAAGAAGAGGCGAAGAAGGTGCCCATCGCGAGTCCCAGAATGCGCGAGCACGTTTTTTGATTTTTCATTGGCGAGATACGAACTGAACTTATGAATGAGAATGACGGTAGCCTCCTGCCACCGCTGCGGGAACTCTAGGCAACACATAAGTATTCTTCGTGACAGCTGTGCTGTGTGACATGAAAGTCACAGCAGCGGCGGTGCCTGCGGCACGTTTCCCGCAAGGAAGCCCCATCGCCGCCACCCTTCAGCCATGGCCTGCACGACGGAGCAGATCATTCATTGCCGATTTGTTTGATTCATATTCGAGAAATTGGCGGAAATATGCATTCTTTTGCCATTTTCTAAATAAGTTTCTCGACTTCCATATTTTCAATGGAACATTTCGAGCGTTCGTCGATCGATTCATCGGTCATTGGGGACCCAAATTCAGCCCATTGCACGGCCATTTCAACCCCATAGTCCCTGGGGGGGCGAAGTCCCACAAGAATTGCCGCACCGAGGACTGCAGCCTCAACATCGGTCGCACCAGCAGTCACAGCTATGATCCCCAGCAGCATCGCCGTCCCCGCCAGCGGCGAGCTGTCCCCTCTCCTCCACCCAACGCCCCGCTCCATCCCCCCATGATCCAAGAGTCCGAAGAGATTGCCCTGCTTCGCGAGGAAAACGCCAGGCTGCGGGCGCAACTGGCGATTGCCACGGCGGGCCATGCCAGCGCCGTACAGGGCGCGGGCGTCAGCGATCAGGACCCTTTCGATGCGCAGGTCGCGGACCAGAAGACGCTGTTCTCGGATTTCATCGAGCATCTGCCGATAGGCCTGTGCCTGGTGGGCAAGGGTGGCAAGGTGCTGATGTCCAACCCGGCCTACCGCCATTTCCTGCCAGACACCCCCATCCCTTCGCTGCTGTCGGCCGAGGAAGACCGCGGGCGCTGGCGCAGTTGGGACAAGGATGGCAAGCCCGTTCCCCGCGACCAGTTTGTGGCCGCCCGCGCGTTCCGCGGTGAGTTGGTGGTGCCGGGCGTTGACTGTGTCTATGACACGCCCCAGGGGCTCGAGGTATGGACGCGCGTTTTCGGGGTGCCGCTGCGCAATGCGGACAAGGAAGTCGTGGCCACGGCCATCGCCATTTTGGACATCGATGCGGAACGGCGGGCGCTGGACATGTTGCGCCAGAGCGAGGAGCGGCTGGATGCGCTGGTGCGCTCCTCCTCGGAAGTGCGCTACTCCATCAGTGCGGACTGGAGCGAGCTGCACCAGCTGGCAGGCGGCGGGTTCATCCCTGACACGCAGGCGTCCAACACGAACTGGCTGGAAGACTACATCCCCCCGGAGGACCGCGACCTGGTGCGCGCGGAGATCGCGCGGGCCATCCGCACGAAGACGGACTACGTGATCGAGCACCGGGTGAACCGCGTCGATGGCAGCGTGGGCTGGGCGTTCTCGCGCGCCGTGCCGCTGTTCGATGCCGCAGGCGCCATCACCGGCTGGCTGGGAGCGGCCTCCGACATCACCGAGCGCAAGCAGGCCCAGGCCGCGCTGGAGCGCTTGAATGCCACGCTGGAGGAACAGGTGGCAGAGCGCACGGCCGACCGCAACGCGCTGTGGCAGCTGTCATCCGACATCATGATGCGCTGCACGTTCGAGGGCATCATCACTGCGGTCAACCCGGCCTGGACCGAGGTGTTGGGCTGGCGTGAAGACGAGCTGCTGGGCACCACGCTTTTTCATCTCATCCATCCGGAGGATCTGGCGCGCACCATCCAGGACACGCAGGAGCTGGCCACCGGCATGGCGCATGCCCGGTTCGACAACCGGTACCGCCATCGGGACGGGAGCTACCGCTGGATCTCCTGGTCCACCCGTTCGGCGGCAGGCCGCATCAATGCCGTGGGCCGCGACATCACCTCCGAAATGGCCAAGGCCGAAGCGCTGGCCAAGGTGCAGGAGCAGCTGCGCCAGTCGCAGAAGATGGAGGCGGTGGGCCAGTTGACGGGTGGCCTTGCGCACGACTTCAACAACCTGCTGGCGGCCGTCATGGGCAATCTGGAGCTGCTGCAGCGGATGCTGGCGCGCGGCCAGGTGGACAACCTCACGCGCTTCATCCATGGAGCGCAGGGGGCGGTGCGGCGCGCCGCCACGCTCACGCAGCGGCTGCTTGCGTTCTCGCGCCGGCAGATCCTGGACTCCAAGCCCACCGATATGGCCGCGCTCCTGGCCGATTGGGAGGACCTGCTGCGCAGGACCGTGGGCGCCAGCGTGGACATCGACATCGTGCCGGCAGCCCATCTGTGGCATGCGCAAATCGATGGAACGCAGCTGGAGAACGCCATCCTGAACCTGTGCATCAACGCCCGCGATGCCATGCCCGAAGGCGGCCGGCTGACCATCAGGACAGCCAATATCGAGCTTGAAGAGGCGGCAGCCCGGGAGTGGGACCTTCCGCCGGGCGGCTATGTATCGCTGTGCGTCACCGATACGGGCACCGGCATGTCTGAGCAGACCATTGCGCGCGCCTTCGAGCCGTTCTACACCACCAAGCCGGTGGGCCATGGAACGGGGCTGGGGCTGTCGATGATCTACGGTTTCGCGCGGCAATCGGGAGGAGCGGTCAGGATCTTCTCCCAGCCGGGCCAGGGCACCACCGTCTGCCTGTATCTGCCCCGGTGCGACGCCGCGCCCGTTGCAGAACGCGCGGTCGATGCGGCAAGGCAGGTGGTCGTTCCTGCCCAAAGGACCTTGCTGGTCGTGGATGACGAAGCCCCGATCCGCCATCTCATCGACGAGGCGCTTGTCGACCTGGGCTACACGGTGCTTGCCGTGGCCGATGCAGCCGCCGCGCTGCAGGTACTGCGCGCCGGAACCCGGGTGGACATGCTGATCACGGACATGAGGCTGCGCGGCGGAATGAACGGCAAGCAGCTTGCCGACGAGGCTCGCCTGGCCCGTTCCGACCTGCCGGTGCTCTTCATCACCGGGTTCACCGAGGCATCTCCGCTCAGCCAGGAAAACCTGCACCCCGGTACGCAGCTTCTGACCAAGCCGTTCACATTGGATGCGCTGGCGCTCAAGGTGGCGGAGATTCTGGGCAGTACAGACGCTGTGCCATCGGACTGAGTCGTGTGGCTGGGGCCGTGGTGACCGGCGGATTCCGGGCGCCTGTCTCGCAGCGCGAGCCGTGCTCCTCTGCCAACATAGCCAGTACATAAGCAAGTCGATAGCCGACTAGAGAGGGACACTGCCGACGCGGGAAGGACACTCAGCACCCAGCACCCAGCACCTGACTGTCTACCCTATAGATTGCAGAGTAAGGCGGGAAGTCATTTTTCTTTTTCAGAAAGAAGGCAGCAGGACACAACTCAATCAGCGCCCGCAAGTGCGACGAGTAAGGACCGTACGTCCATTCACCCGCATTAAAAATGTAGTCGGGCTTGAATTGAACAAGTTCGTCCAGGAAATCCTTGGTTGTCAGCGGAGCCTTGTGCAGCTCTGGACGGCCAATAATGGTTCTGTTGAAGAACATGCCATATTGATAGTTGCTGACAAGGAAAATCTTACGCTGATTTTCTATGATATCTCGATATATTTCAATTGATTTCTTTCCGAATTGAGATATGAAGATTGCTTTATTTCCATCTTCAAGTTTCGAATAGTTCCGATGATATGCAAGGTATACCGATGAAGCCAACAGCGCTGCAGACACTGCAGTACAGATGAAATAAATTGGATATTTTTTATCGAAATTGAAGATTTTTCCCTCACTCGAAAGAGTATCAACAGATGGATACCGGTTGATCAACAGATGATTTGCGATAGCCGTGGACACAAGCAGCACGTGAATCCCGTGGCGCTGTTCATAAGCACCCACGGTGAACCAAATCACTAGAAATGGCAATACACAAAGAATCCATAGCACCCTTCCCTTGGCGGACAGCAAGGAAATCAGCATGGTCCCAATGAGAAGTACGCCTATTTCCGGGGTATCGATAATGTACTTTTCCAGGGACATCAGAGCTGATGATATCAAGCCTCCATTTTTCTCCACGATATCAAGCACCCCTTGATTTCCTGTGAATTCCGGAGCGACAAAGAAGGGCCAGATGGCTGCAAACAGCATCACCACAATGCACGCCGCCAGTGCCGCAGGCCGCCATTTCCAACGCCACACGCCATGGGCTATCAATGCCGGAAGCGTGACAAGGCACCAGAACAATCCGGGTTGTTTGGTAAGAGAGGCCAAAAAACCGCAGAACAGCGAAAGCATCAAGGGACGCAACTTTGCAGGCCTCACGGAATACTGCAGCAAAAGATTGAAACTCAATAGAATCAATGCTGTCGCCAAAGGGTCGGCATAGGCCCAAAACAGCAGGTTTCCAAAACTCACCAAGGTGCCCACAGCAAGCACCAGTGTCAGCCAATTGATGAACTGGCTGGAACTCCTGGCTACAAGGTCGAAAAATGCAATGACAATGACCAGCGCTGGTATGCCACACACGAGCTTCGCGGCAAAATGCGAGACATGATTGCCTTGGGCCAGGAATACAGAACCCAGTTCATACGCAAAAAGCTGGGGATAAGGCGCCTGAGTGTAGTAGGTGTCGTAGGATATCCCCAGAAAATGCTGTACACCCCACATACCCCAGCTATATATTTCATCATGCCTGATGAATCCTGTACTTGTCGGCTTCAGCGCAAAGAAATAAATACCCCATACCAACAGCGCGGTAAATAGAAGCAAAGGCGGGTTTGCGTTATCCAGCACTCTTAAAACAACACGAGCAACAGCAAGCACCAAAAATAAGAAAACCACAACCCATGCGGATATGTATAGCGCCCTGGGAAATTCAATCTTTCCGCCATAGAGCGCGAGACCTGCAGCAAAGGAGATTCCAATGCATGCAATTGCTGCATACTCAGATGCAGAGATATCACTACCCCTGGGCTTCTTCTTCCGATATGGCATCAAGATGTGGAAAATAGTATCATCACAAAACAGGTAAGCAGAGACCACACAGATCCATTGAACATGTTTTTTTCATCGTGGGTATTTTTGACCGAATGATCACAATCGCACTAGCAAAAAAGCCATGATTCCTCCCTGCAAAATATCAATGCGAGAGAAATTCTGTAATCCCAGGCTTTTCAGGCTTCGATGCTTATTGATAGACTTCAATATCAGCCCATGCCACCCAGGATGGTGATGATATTGTTTCAACGTAGACAAGTCGCACCGGGTCTGGTCGGCGATTTTTAAATTCCAGCCAAATACCTCCACTTGTATAACTTGTGATTGCACCGAGGAAAATCATTCTCCCTCCATTGGTTCTACCCCATATCCTGTGATTTGTATCTCCTGCTGGACTTTGCGTGGTCAACAGGCGAATAAGAGAGAAATTTCTTTCCCACCCAAGATCCAGAGCAATCCATTGCGTCGGAAATCCATTTGAATTCCAGTAGGTACTCGAATTCCCATCAATTGCTTTGAGCGAATCCCCATAGTTCCCTGAAGCACCAAAGACACCAACTGGAATTTTGGTCCCGTAGCTGTTCGCAGATACCGTTTTTTCCTCTGAAATTAATTCCGCACTGGTTGGCCAAGCAATTGCAAAAAGCAAACCACAAAGAACATATCTGATGAAAGAATATCTCATGATGGCATCTCCTTCAGTATTGCGCGAATTTGCGCAATACAATGCTATGCCACGGGAATGGAAACGACAATCAGACGATTCCTGTTTTTAATCAGCCATGTGCCTGAAAACCATCGCTGCAAGCACAGCAAATTTTCGTCAGACCCTCAAAAAGAGCGCCGTCTGAACCAAAGACAGCCGGATCTCTCAACTCAACGCCAGCCGACGCACACGTTCAATGAAAGCCTGCAGCACCGCCGCAGGCCGGTCCGCCCGCCAGGCCATCACGGCCGGGGTCATGGCCTGCTGCGGACCGCGCAGGGGCACGAACACCACGCCGTTCATGCCCACGCGCTGCATGCAGCTGGGCACCAGGGCCACGCCCTGCTCTGCCGAGACCAGGGCCATGACGGTGAGCCACTGGCGCGCGGCGTGGCGTGTGTGGGGGTGGATGCCGGCCTGCTGCAGGCAGGCGATGACGTTGTCGTAGTTGGCCGGGGCCACTTCGCGGGCGAACATGACGAAGGTGTCGCGGGCCAGTTCGCGCAGGTCGATGTCGGGCTGCTGCGCCAGCACATGCGTGGCGGGCAGGCAGCAGACAAAGGGTTCCTCGCCGATCGACAGGGTCTGCAGGCCGTCTGGCGGGTTGGCTATGTTGAGAAAGCCGCAGTCGATCTGGCCGCTGGCAATGGCCTGCAGTTGCTCGCGCGTGGACATTTCATGCAGGCAGACTTCGACCAGGGGGCGTTCTGCGCGGAAGGCGCGGCAGAAGTCGGGCACCTGGCGGTAGATCATTGAGCCGGTGATGCCCACGTCCAGCCGGCCCTGCATGCCCTCGGCCACGCCGCGCACCACGTCGGCAGCATGCTGCAGCTGGGCGAGCACTATGCGTGCCTCGACCAGAAAGGCCTCGCCCGCAGGGGTGAGGCGCACGTTCTTGGCGTCGCGGTCCATGAGGCTGGCGCCCAGGTCCTGCTCCAGGGTCTTGAGCGCCATGCTCAGCGGCGGCTGGGTGATGCACAGCCGCTGGGCCGCGCGGCCGAAGTGACGTTCCTCGGCCAGGGCGACGAAATAGCGCAGCAGATGGGTCTTCATGAGAGGCGGCGGATGGGGAGCAAGCGAGATGGCATCTTGCACCATGGCTACCTCTGAAATACAGATTGATAAATCATGGGACTTCAGATGGTTCGCAGCCACAAAACCCGCGCACCTCAACTTTGAGACACCGAGGAAGGGCCGCCCCGCACCGAGGATGTCGTCCCCCTCCGCGCAGCGAGAAGGGGCGCCGTGCAACGGGGAAGGCGCGAAGCGACTCAGGGGGTCAATACGATTTAGGCAAGCCCAATACCTTTTCGGCGATGAAGCACATGATGAGTTGCGGACTGACGGGCGCCAGGCGCGGGATCCAGGATTCGCGCATGTAGCGCTCCACGTGGTATTCCTTGGCGTAGCCCATGCCGCCGTGCGTGAAGATGGTGGTTTCGCAGGCCTTGGCGCAGGCTTCGGCTGCCAGGTACTTGGCGGCGTTGGCCTCGGCGCCGCAGGGCAGGCCCCTGTCGTAGAGGAAGGCGGCCTTTTGCACCATGAGGTGGGCCGCCTCAAGCCCCATCCAGGCCTGGGCCAGCGGGTGCTGTATGCCCTGGTTCTGGCCGATGGGGCGGTCGAAGACCACGCGCTCCTTGGCGTACTGGGTGGCGCGCGCCAGGGCGGCGCGGCCCAGGCCCACGGCCTCGGCGGCGATGAGGATGCGCTCGGGGTTGAGGCCGTGCAGGATGTACGAAAAGCCCTTGCCCTCTTCGCCGATGCGGTCCTCGGCGGGGATGCGCAGGCCGTCGATGAACAGCTGGTTGGTGTCCACGCATTTGCGGCCCAGCTTGTCGATCTCGCGCACCTCGATGCGTTCGCGGTCCAGGTCGGTGTAGAACAGGCTCAGCCCTTCCGTGCCCTTGCACTCTTCTACGGGCTTGGTGCGCACCAGCAGCAGGATCTTGTTGGCGACCTGGGCAGTGGAGATGAAGACTTTCTGGCCATGGACCACGTAGACGTCGCCATCGCGCACGGCGCGGGTCTGCAGCTTGAGGGTGTTGAGGCCCGCATTGGGCTCGGTGACGCCGAAGCAGGCCTTGTCCGTGCCCGCGATCAGCGGGGGCAGCCAGCGGCGCTTTTGCTCGTCCGTGCCGAAGACGACGACGGGGTGCAGGCCGAAGATGTTCATGTGCACGGCCGAGGCGCCCGACAGGCCTGCGCCCGTGGCCGAGATGGTGTGCATCATGAGCGCCGCTTCGCTGATGCCCAGGCCCGCGCCGCCAAACTCTTCGGGCATGGCAATGCCCAGCCAGCCCGCGTCGGCCAGGGCCTTGTGGAAGTCGTGCGGGAAGCCGCCTTCATGGTCCTTGCGCAGCCAGTAGTCGGCATCGAAGGGTGCGCAGGCGCGCTCGACGGCGTCGCGTATCTGTTCCTGTTCTTCGTTCCACAGAAAGTCCATGGTGTGTTCTCCGTTGCTTGTAGCTGTTCGCTTGTTGTGTCTGTGGGGTGACGGCGCTCAGGCTGCCGGTCGGCGCACGCGCTCGGGGTTCTCGCCGTACGGCGGGCTGTAGAAGACCAGCAGGCGCACGGGCTCGGGGCTGGTCACGCGGAAGATGTGCATGCAGTCCTCGGGGAAGAAGCAGGTGTCGCCGGGCTGCATGGCAAAGCGTTCCTTGCCGTCCGGGGTGTCGATTTCCACTTCGGCCGTTCCGGCCAGCAGGTAGCAGGCCTGCTCCATGCCGGGGTGGGCATGGGGCAGCGCGCCGCCGCCCTGCTCCAGCGTGCCCAGCACCAGCTCCATGTGGCGCGCGCCCACGTTGGCGGCACTGACCAGGCGCCGGTTGACGGTGCCGTGGTGGTTGGCGGGGCTGTAGCCGGGCACGTCTTGTTCACGGATCAGATAGCGGGGCATGGGCGGTTTCCTTCTGTTTGTGTTTGTGTTTGTGC